>JBFJMM010000069.1:0-10105 GCA_041633885.1 Porticoccaceae bacterium | reverse complement strand
CGCTTGTTCCACAGGGCGAGGTCGTTGACAAACAGGGCGCCATTGAAAAAATCGTTGACCAGTTCCAGCTTTATCCGGTCCGGCAGGTCGCGGTTCTCGTGAATCATGTCCTGCCAGCGGCGTATCCGCTGCTCGGCGTTGTAGCCGTATTTGCTGTTTATTTTGGCGAGCAGGGTTTCGCTGAAACCGGTGTGATCGGCACTGGCCACGGCCACCACCAGCAGTGCGCACAACATGGCTGCGCGCACTGGGAGAGACCTTGTTAGCCCGCGTTTTATCGCCACAGGGCGCTCAGCTCCGATTGATGCAAATTTCCACAGAAATCATAGCATTATCGGTTATAGCTATTTCACTATGTTCGGACGAAGAGTGTGATCTACTGCTCAATTGGCAAGTTCAATTGTTTAGATTAGACTCAGCGCTGCATCCGCGATCCGCTACTCCCCCGGGGTCGCCAGGCTCACTACACAAATAATGTAAAGGATTGCCCTGTGACGTTATTCCGCCAATTGATTCTAGCCATCCTCGGACTACTGGTATTGCTGTATGCGGGCAATGTGGTGGTCAGTATGTTCAACGCCCGCACCCTGGTGCAGCAGCAAATGGCGGTGCATGCCCAGGATACCGCCACGTCGTTGGGGCTCTCCATGACCCAGGCAGCCCAGGACAAGGATATCGCGTCCCTGGAGACCCTGTTTAACGCGATTTCCGATAGTGGTTTCTACCAGCGTATTTACTTTCGCGATCTGGATGACCAGGTGGTGATCGATCGGGCGTTTGCGGTGGATATTGAGGGTGTGCCCGACTGGTTCGTGCGCTTTATGGATTTACCCTCACCGGAGGGTAAAGCGGAAGTCGCTGCGGGCTGGGCGCGCCTCGGGGAGGTGGTGGTGGTCAGCCATCCAGGGCAGGCTTATCGGCAGCTGTGGCAGGTGGTGGTGGAGCAGCTGGCTTGGTTTGCAATGATCTCGCTGGTGATCAGCGGTATTGCATACGGAGGGTTGAACTGGCTGCTGGCGCCGTTGCGGCGGGTGGAGGACCAGGCCAACGCGATTCGTGAACAAAAATTTGTGGTACAGGAAACCCTGCCCAATACCCGGGAGTTGCAGCGGGTGGTGGAGGCCATGAATAAAATGTCCAACCAACTGCATTCGGTGTTTGCTGAACAGATGGATTTGATTTCCCATCTGCGGGTGCAATCCTACCGCGACGATGTGACCGGACTGTCCAACCGCGCCGATTTTGACGCGCAACTGAACAGTTTCGTGGGGGCGGAGAGTGGCGATCACAGCGGTTCTTTAATGATTTTTTCAATTGCCGACTTTACTCGGGTCAATGAACTGGCGGGTCGCCGGGAAGGTAACGAAATACTGAAAAGTTTCGCGGCCCGACTCAAACAGGGCCTGGTGAAATTTCCACTGGCCGTGGTCGCCCGTCGCCAGGGACCGGAGTTTTGCCTGTTCGTGCCGGATATTACCGAGGAAGAGGGGGTTGCGCTGGCGGAGACTGTTTTTCAGGATGTGCAAACGCTCGACTGGTCATTGCAGGATCAGGAACCGCTCACGGTCAATATGGGTTTTACCTATACGCAGCATGTTATCAATGGACCGGAGTTGTTGAGCGAGGCGGATATGGCGTTGCGCCACGCCGTGAGCGAAGGGCAGAACAAATGGTGCCAGTTTGCCGAGTTAAAAGCGGGCGACGTGCCACTGGTGGCCCAACCGGCGGTGGAGTGGAAGGATTTCATCGCCCAGGTAATCGGCGAGCGGGCGTTGGTGCTGCACTATCAGAACGTGGTCTCCACGCCGGACAAACAGTCGATTGGCTGCGAAGTGTTTACCCGTTTTCGGGATCAGGAAGGCAATCTACTGTCCGCGGGGATTGTGCTGCCACTCGCAGAACGCTTTGGCCGTGCCCCGGAGCTTGATCAGCTGATACTGGAAACCCTCGCCGAACAGGGCTGCGAACAGTATGCTTTCTATGGGGTAAATTTGTGCGCAACATCGATAACCTCAGGCGCGTTTACCGAGTGGTTAAAGGGCTTTTTAAAGGCTAATAAAGGGCTCGCGAAAAAATTGGTATTTGAGGTTTCCGAACATATTCTGCACATAGAGGAGCGGGATATTCGCAGTTTTCAAACTATATTGCATAAATTTTCCGCTGGTCTGGCCATTGACCGGTTCGGGCTGGAGTCCGCCGCATTTGGCTATCTCAGCAGTCTGCCCCTGCGTTACCTGAAGGTGCACCGCAGTTTTGTGCAGAATATTCAGGACAGCAAGGACAATCAGTTTTACGTAAAGTCACTGGCGCAACTGGCCCACAGCCGGGAGGTAATGTTGATTGTGGAAGGGGTGGAACAGGAGGCCGAGTGGCAGGTGCTGGCACGCATTGGCATCGACGCCGCCCAGGGTTATCTGCTCGGCAAGCCCGAGCCTTTACCCGGGCAGGAGTGATGCCCTTATAATACCCGGCTCATTCCCGCCGTATCCGGATAGTTCCTATGACCGTACGCACCCGTATCGCGCCTTCTCCCACCGGAGACCCGCATGTCGGCACCGCCTATATTGCCTTGTTTAACCTGTGTTTCGCCCGTCACCAGGGCGGTCAGTTCGTGTTGCGTATTGAAGATACGGACCGCGTGCGCAGCACCCGTGAATCGGAACAGATGATTCTGGATTCGTTGCGTTGGCTCGGACTGGACTGGGACGAGGGGCCGGACGTGGGCGGGCCCCACGGGCCTTACCGGCAAAGTGAACGGGGTGAAATTTATGCTCACCACGCGCAGCTGTTGCTGGATAAAGGTCACGCATTTTATTGCTTTGCGACGCCGGAAGAGCTGGACCAAATGCGCCGGGAGCAGATCGCCCGCGGTGCGACGCCAAAATACGACGGGCGCGGGCTGCTGTTAGCCGCAGAGGAGGTGCAGCGCCGCCTGGCTGCGGGGGAACCCCGTGTGATTCGCATGAAAATACCCGAGGAGGGCGTGTGTCAGTTCAATGACCTGTTACGGGGCGCCGTGGAAATTCCCTGGCAGCAGGTGGATATGCAGGTGCTGGTGAAGGCCGATGGCATGCCCACCTACCATCTGGCCAACGTGGTGGACGATCACCTGATGGGCATCACCCATGTGATTCGCGGCGAGGAGTGGATCAACTCGACCCCCAAGCACCAGTTGTTGTATCGCTATTTTGGCTGGGAAATGCCGGTGATGTGCCATATGCCGCTGCTGCGCAATCCGGATAAAAGCAAACTCAGCAAACGTAAAAATCCCACCAGTATTACCTATTACCGGGCGATGGGTTATCTCCCGGAGGCGCTGCTGAATTACCTGGGACGCATGGGCTGGTCGATGCCCGACGAAGAGGAGAAGTTCAGTTTCGCGCAGATGGTTGGGCAGTTCGACATTGGCAAGGTCAGCCTGGGTGGGCCGGTATTCGACACGGAGAAACTCGACTGGCTGAACGGACGCTGGATTCGCGAGGAACTCGACGACGAGCAGTTTACCGAGCGCATGGCGGCCTGGGCGATTAATCGCACACACCTGCAACGATTTGTACCATTGCTCAAGGAGCGGGTTGAAAAATTTACCGATGTGGCGCCGCTGGCCGGGTTTTTATTGTCTGGTATGCCCGGGTTGTCAACGGAACTTTTTGCCCATAAAAAACTGGCTGATGAGACGGTGCAACAGATATTGCAGTTCAGCCTGTGGCACCTGGAGGCATTGCGGGACTGGCAGCGGGACAGTATTTACGGGCAGCTGGCCGCCCTGGCGACGGGCATGGAAATAAAACTCAAGGATTTTCTGGCGCCGCTGTTTGTCGCCATCGCCGGGCAACCATCGGCGCCACCGCTGTTTGACTCGATGGCGCTGCTGGGGCCGGATATGACCCGCGCGCGGCTGCGCCATGCGCTGACTGTGGTCGGCGGGCCATCGAAAAAGCAGTTGAAAAACTGGCAGAAAAGCTATGCCGAACTCTGTGGCGTCACTGGGGAAGGGGCGCAGGAGCAATCTTGACAGCCGCAGGGGGCGTGCCTACAATGCGCAGCCTTATTTGGGGCTATAGCTCAGCTGGGAGAGCGCAACACTGGCAGTGTTGAGGTCAGCGGTTCGATCCCGCTTAGCTCCACCAAATAAAAAAGCCTTCCCGTCACACGGGAAGGCTTTTTTTGTGGCTGAACGTGTGGCCGACCCGTGCAGATTGCCCACTGGGGTAGCGGGGATACTGCAAACAGATTTGGAGGTCGACCAATTTTCTGCGCTGTTAGTGCCCAGTGGTGTACCCTAAATACGCTTGGATACCCTGGCGCGCACCTTGTCGGGGCACCAATAAACTGCCCCATAGCCGTTGGAACATCTTGATTAATAGCCAAAATGGCTATTTAATGAAGCGCCCGGACGACAGTGTTTGCGACCAGATTTCAGATAACCTGACGGGTTGGAATCGCCATATCCATATCGCTAAATGATCGCACAGTTCGGGGGGCGCCTGGGTAGCGGTACGAATATTGCCGAATGCAGACTGATTGACAGGGTGGTTCGCCGACAGGGCAAGGAATATGATAAAAAATATGAACGGAACAAGATGGTTTTTTGCTTTTCTCGCACTGCTATTGGCCGGTTGCCAAACCGCCAAACAAGCCGCAGTGACCGAGCAGGTGCAGGTGCCGACTCAACCTCAGACTGAGCTCGTCGCGGAATCAGGCTTGTCCGCCGAAGATCGCCTGCGCAAGGTGATCAGCCAGCTGGAACAGGGTGAGGTGGCGGTGGCGCGGGTGGAGCTGGAAGCCTACCTCGTCGAAAAACCAGACAGCAAGGTGGCGCGGGATTTGTTGCGCCAGATTGACCTGCCTTCCCATGAATATTACCCGACGGAGTCCTTCAATGTCAGGTTGACCCCCGGGGATTCGCTGTCCACCCTGGCGCAAAAATACCTGGGCACCTATTACCAGTTTTACGGACTGGCTAAATATAATTCCATTGCCCGGCCCAAGGATTTAATGGTCGGGCAGATCGTTAGTATTCCGTTGACCGAGAGCGCACGTCTCGCGCGGCAAAAACGAACCGTAACTGACGAGAGCGATGAGCAGCCGGAGTCGCTGACCGTGGCACCGCAGGTAGCTCCGACGGCGCTGCATAATTGGGCGACGGTCAGGTCATTGCTAGCAGAGAAAAATTTTCAGGGTGCGGTGACCACCCTGGAAGCCATGACAACCCCCCCGCTTGGCGCCGGAGAACTCGCGTTGGCGGTACAGGCCTACAGCGGCAATGGAGAAAATTTGGCCGCGACCAGTCCAAAGCTGGCATCTGCGCAGTATTTACAGGCGGCGAAACTGCACCGGACGGCGGGAAATAGCATGGCCGCGTACACCGCCGCACAGCGCAGCGTGCAACTCGATAGCAGCAATACGGCGGCCAGTCAGTTTGAGCAGAGCCTGAAGACCGAGCTTGCGGACGAATACCACAAACAGGCGTCGATGGCGTTCCGTCGTCAGGCTCTCGATGAGGCGATTGCGTTGTGGGACAAGGTGCTTGCCATTGATCCCGATCACCAGTACGCAATTTCCTATCGATTACAGGCCCTGGAATTAAAGAGTAAGTTGTCTAATTTGCAATAACTGTATTCGTCGCACCGGTTGCAGTCCCTGTGGCACGACTGTATGCGAAGAAGATTTCCAGACAGGACGCCGTGGAGAATGCGGGCTACCCGCTAAAAGATGAATAAGTTAAGCGTTATTTATGGCGAGTTACGGCGCAGAAAGGTGATCAATACTTTTGTGCTGTATGTTGTTTCCTGCTGGATTATTTTACAGGTTGGCTCCATTGCTTTTCCGATTTTTGGTCTGGAATCAGACTACTTTTACTGGCTGTTGGGCATTTTTATCCTGTTTTTACCCGTCGTGCTAACTATTTCGTGGTTTTATAAACTAACCGCCAGCGGTTTTATTCGAGTCGCCCCGTTCACCGAGCGCCGGGCGCTCAACAATATCGCCCCGCGCTCCGATCGACGGGCTTCGTTGACAAATAAAAATCGACACCCTGGCGAGCACGGCTGGTTTATTTACGCCGAGTCCGGCCCGGTAGAGGGGTTGGAGTACAATATCGCCCAACCGCTGACTTTGGGGCGGGCCATTGAGTGCGAAATTACCTTGCTGCGTTCCCATATTTCCCGCCATCACGCCCGTCTACAGGTGATGGACGACGTTTTGTCCGTTGAGGATCTGGGCTCGTCTAACGGGACCTATGTCAATGGGACGAGAATCGATGGGTCGAAGGTTTTACACCACGGCGACGAATTGCGCTTTAAAGATGTCGTTTTTCGCGTCAAGGAATATTCCTCCCAGGTGCGCAACGAAGCGTTGTTGAATCAAACCACGGTGATCGAAAAGCATTAATCACCTGCCTGGGCAGTATCCCCTACTGTAGCGCTCCGCGCTGTTCTATTCTTTTCAGGTTGGCCCGCATGCGGCTGGCCTGGGCAAGTAGTATGCGCGCCTTGCTATGTTCCGGATCGAACTGCAATGCGCGCTCCAGGGCCGCCACAGAGCGATCAATATCCTTGCCTAACAACCCTTTGGCATACAGATAATTGTCATCGGCCATTTGTTTTTTCAGTTTTAGCAGGCGCGCATCCGTGTGCGCCACGGCGGTATTTTGCAAGGCCCGTTCAAGGTGCCTGGTGGCTTTGCCGTGGTCCTGGGCGGCACTGTACTGCGCTGCCAAATGAATATCCGCTTCGTATAGCAATGGTCGTATGCGTTGCTCAACACCATTGATGTCCGCGCTCCCCACCAGGGAACTCAGAGCCTGATAATTTTTTGCCCGCACCAGCTGCTCGGCCTGGACAAAGGTTAATTTCTGGCCGTGCGCTTGCACCCCGGCAGGTGGTGCATAGCGCTTTGCTTCACTGGCGGATTTGTTGCGCTGCGCAGCGCGCATGCGCGCAGAGTTTATTTTTCGTAGATGGTCGAGAGCGTCAGCGTGACCGGGCTGGAGCGCGAGTACTTTTAACAAATTTAATTCCGCGCTGCGTAGATCGCCGCGCTCGAACTGAGATAGCCCGCGCGCGTAATGGCTTTGACTTTGTTGGGCGATTTGGCTGCTCAAGGTGGCGATGGCTTGAGTTGCTTCACTGTCATGGGGTGCGAGGATTTGTACGATGCGCCACTGGTCGAGTGCGGCCGCATACTGATCCTGTCGTTGCAGTTGGCGCGCGGCATTTTTGCGCGCGGCAATATAGTGGTCGGTGGTTTCCCCCGGCGGGGGGCTGACGCAGGCCTGTAACAGGAGCGTTACAACAATAATCAGTACATAGACCCTGCCGTAATGGTTCATGGCAGATTTTTGGCCACGTAGCCGTCCACAATTTGTTTGAAATCGTCGAGGGTGTGATTGTTGTACACCATGGTGCGGCGCAGCAGGTAGGGGTCCGCAAAACTTGGGTTGGCGCCTCGTTCGACGGTCATGGCCAGGGCGTAACCCGATTTCCTGAGGAGGCCGACGGCGTAGTCGCTGCTGTCCCCGTAGGGATAGGACAGATAGCGGGGTGTTTTACCCAGGTGCCGCTCCAGCATTTTTTCGGCCTGCTGAATTTCATCCCGCACCCGGGCTTTATAACGGCTTTGATCCGCATCGTTATTGGTAGCAGCGAGACTGGCATGGGTTCTGGTGTGGGATTGCACGTCGATCAGACCACTGTCCTGCATTTCCTGTAACTGCCGCCAGCTGAGCGCCGCGTTGCCACCGACGAAATCGGTATACAGAAAAACCGTCGCCGGCACGTTGTATTTTTTGAGTAACGGGTAGGCGATGGTATAGATAGAGCGATAGCCGTCGTCGATAGTTAGCACCACGGTTTTCTCGGGTATCGGTAGTTTGCGAGACAGAATGGCATCGAGTTCCGCGAGAGGGATGACCTGGTAACCATTGCGCGCCAGGTAGGCGAGTTGTTCCTCGAATACCTGCGCCGCAACCGCCAACTGGTTGTGGGCTTTGGCGCCAGGGGAAAACTGGTGGTAGCACAGGATCGGAATCGCCCGATAACCGTCGGCAAAAACCCCCGACAAATTTACGGGTTGGAGGGGCACGGCCAACAGGCTGCCCGTTGCCACGGGAACACCGTGGCCGTTCTGCCCGTTGTCATGGGCAGAGGGATAGCCATTGAGTTCATAAATTTGCCAGGCCTGATTGCGAGCGCCAAGATAGCGCTGGGCGATGTCCTCGACGGTTTCGCCGCTCCCCAGGCGGACAATGGCAAAGGAAGGATCGCGGGCGATTTCGTTGTTCGTCAGGCGTTCAGCAAGGGAAAAACCCCGTGCCGACGGGATGAGCGCACCACCGAGGAAGAAAAAAATCAGTAGTAAACGATCAATCCGGATCATTAATGCGGGTATCTATAATGGTGTAATCGCCGCTGGAGGTGGCGGGACCCTTGTGCGCGGCGGTGCCAGCCTCAGATGACGGGGTTTGCGGTGGCGCATTCGCGTCTGACGCCGCGGCCGAATCTTCCCGGTTGTGCATAGCCTGAACGTCTTCGCTATGGTGAATGGCATCCGCCATCGCGTTAAATGCGGATGCCACCGCACCAAACTCGTTCTTCCAGGGACGGGATATACGTATGTTGTGGTTGCCGGCTGTAAAGTCCTGAATGGTACGCTGAATGACCTGCAAATTTTTCGCGACCAATTTATTGAAGAAATACAAAATAACCAGTACCGCCAGTATCACGGTCAGGGCGAGGGAAGCCATAATGCGTTTGGTAACGGATTTAACTTCCTCGAGGCGATTTTGACTGATGCCGACGTTAATTTTGCCAATATTAACGCCGTTAAACAGAATCGGCGTGGTGAAAGTAAATACATTTTCACCGGTGGCGGTTAATACCGTGGCGACGACGATATCGTCCTGGGTGGCGACAATTTCCCGGTTTGGCGGTGGGTTCCAGGGCTGCTCCAGCAGAGTTTTGTCGGTTGCGATGCGCACGATAGAGTCGTGGTCAATCACCGTCATGTAGGCAAACGTCTGGCGTTTTTCCGCTTCTTCGATCAGCGTTTCGAGACCAATCCAGTCCTCCCCGAGCACTGGTACCGCGCTCTCGGCGGCGATAAATTTTGCCAGAGCCACGCCACCGTCGATCACCTGGTCGCCAAGTACCCGGGATTGCACGCGAAATACCACCAGCACGCTGATGACCATAATCAGGGCGACCACGCCGCCCATCAGCGCTGTCCACTTTACCTGCATGGGCAGGTAATCTTTGGCATCGTCGTCGTCCTGCAGGACCCGCAGCTCCTTTTCCAGCGCGTCGTACAACTCGGCGCCACTTTGAAAGCGTTTTTCCGGTTTTTTTTGTAACAGTTTGGTGATGATACTTTGCAGTCCCGCGGGCGCATCCGGATAGTACTGACGAATGGGGGCCGGGTTTTTCTGAATAATCTGCATGATCAGGGTGGGGATGGATTCCGCGTCGAAGGCTTTGTGGCCGGTGAGCAGCTCATACAGAATGACGCCCAGGGAAAACAGATCGGAGCGACCGTCGATGGCCTCACCTTTGGCCTGTTCCGGGGACATATAACGGGGCGTGCCGAGAATCATGCCGGCCTGGGTTTTTTCCTTGGCTTCCGAATCCCCGAGACGGGCAATACCGAAGTCCGCTATTTTTACGCTGCCCTGTTGTTCGTGAAAAATTATATTGTCGGGTTTGATGTCGCGATGCACCACGCCCTGGCTGTGGGCGTAATCAAGGGCGCTGGCAATCTGCATCGAAATGTTAATCAGCATTTTAATGGATAGTTTGTTGTTGTTCTGCAGAAACTCGGTCAGGGTACAACCTTCCAGGAGCTCCATCATAATGTACGGGCTGTCGTCAATTTTGCCCACATCGTAAACAGTGACGATATTGGGGTGGGTGAGGGCGCCCGCCGCCTTGGCTTCCTTCAGAAACCGATTGAGATATTCCTGATCCACCAGGTGATCTTTTTTTAGAAGCTTCAATGCCGCAGAACGATTAATTTCCGGATCGTGGGTGCGATAAACGTCCGCCATCGCACCGGATCCTATAAAATCGACGATTTCATAGCGACCAACCCGTGTTCCAATTTTTTCCAT
>JBFJMM010000068.1:0-10133 GCA_041633885.1 Porticoccaceae bacterium | reverse complement strand
GTTATCCGTCAGCAGTTTTACGAAACCCGCGTTTATAGAGCTACTGGAAAAATTTATCAAGCAAAATTTACCGGTGCAAGCCAGGTAATGGCGACCCAGTATCGGTACAATGGCCCTTTTTAGTTTTTCTTCCCGCCTGCCGATCCGGCTGAACCGGGGCGGCGCAGGCCAGCCCTGTGGTGTCGCGGCGGGGAGATGTGGGTATGAGGAAAGCATGAGCGCTGATGACAAGGTGAGAACCGCCGATCGAATCGTCGGCATGACGTCTTTCAAGGTGGTTGATTTCCTGGAAGCAGCGGTGAAACTCCAGGCCCAGGGCCGCGATATTATCCGCATGGAGGCGGGGGAACCTTCGTTTGCCACCGCGCAGCCGATTGTCGAAGCCGCCAGTCGCGCCCTGGCCCAGGGGCGCACCCACTACACGCCAGCCCTGGGCATAGCTGAGTTGCGCGAGGCAATTGCCGCTTTCTGCAAATACCGGTACGGAGTTGATATCGATCCGCGGCGGGTGGTTGTCACCACCGGGAGCAGCGCTGCCCTGGGTATGATCTGTGACTTGCTGATTAATCCGGGGGAGGGTCTGTTGCTTCCCGATCCCGGGTACCCCTGCAACGCCAATTTTGTGCGCCGCGCCGGCGGCGAACCGCAATTGGTGCCGATCGAAGCGCGCAATGCCTATCAGCTAACCGCCGATGCGGTGCACACCCACTGGCGCCCCAACACCATTGGCGTGATGGTTGCGTCGCCGAGTAATCCCACCGGCGAAATTATCACCGCCGCCAATCAGCGCGCTCTGTGCGAGACCGTCGCGCAAAAAAAAGGCGTGCTGGTCATGGATGAGCTGTATCACGGCCTGGTGTATGACCGGCCGGCCTCGTCCCTGCTTGAAATCACTGATCAGGCCTATGTGATTAACAGTTTTTCCAAATACTTCGGTATGACGGGCTGGCGGCTGGGGTGGATGGTGGTTCCGGAAGGGGCGTTGGAACCGCTGAACATCATGGCCCAGAATTTTTTTATCTCGCCACCCAGCATCGCTCAGTATGCGGCGCTAGCGGCATTTACGCCAACCACCCTGGATATTATGGAGGAGCGGCGCGCAGAGCTGCGGCGGCGCCGGGATTTTCTGGTGCCTGCGTTACGGGAGCTGGGGTTCTCGGTTCCGCATATGCCGGCCGGTGCATTTTATGTCTATGCCGGTATAGAAAATCTGGCTGAGGATAGCGAAGCGTTCTGCTGGGATATGCTGGAACGGGTTGGTGTGGCGTTTACCCCCGGCACCGATTTTGGTCGCTATCTGGCCCGTCAGCACGTGCGCTTTTCCTATACCGAGCCATTGCCCAGGCTCGAGCAGGCGGTGCAGAGAATGCGCAAAGCGCTGCGTCACACAGGATGAAAATTAGTCCCGTCCTTGAGCGGGGTGTGTTCCTGCGCCGCTACAAACGGTTTTTGGCAGATGTTGAACTGGAGAATGGCAACGTGCTGACAGTACACTGCGCCAATACCGGATCCATGAAGAATTGCCTGGCGCCGGGCACCCACTGCTGGTATTCCCGCAGCGACAACCCCAAACGCAAGTTGCCAGGTACGCTGGAAATTGTCACGACACCCGCTGGCGCCAGGGCTGGTATCAATACGGCGCGGCCCAATGTGCTGGTCAGGGAAGGGATTGAAAATGGGGTGATCAGCGAGTTGCAGGGTTACCCAATATTGCGCTCAGAAGTGCGATACGGCAGCGAAAACAGTCGTATTGATCTGTTGTTGGAACGGGGCGCGGAAAAGTGTTTCGTCGAGGTTAAAAACGTCACGTTGGGAATGCCTCAGGGACAGGGGTTATTTCCCGATGCGGTCACCGCGCGCGGCGTCAAACATCTACGCGAGCTGGTGGCCGCCGTGGCCGCCGGGTATCGCGCGGTGCTGGTGTATTGCGTGCAGCACACCGGAATTCAGCGGGTGGCGCCTGCCGATGAGATAGATCCGGAGTACGGTAAAATGTTGCGCACGGCGATGGCAAGCGGCGTGGAGGTGCTTGCTTACAAGTGTCGTATGGCGCCGCAGGAAATTGTCATCGAGCAAAAAATCGACGTGGATTGCAGTGTCTCTCCCTAGCCAGTTGAATCAGGTGCGCGCCAGGAGGTGCGCAGCAGGTTGGCCAAACCCCGACGAGATCTATGCGAGAGCGCGGCGGCAGCACCCCGGCAGTTGACGATGCCGGAGTGTCCCACCAGAGCAATTGTGGAGGTTTGTTTCCGGGCGTTTAGCCCTGCGTTTTACCCTCGCATTATGCAGCCGAAATTTCCAGGATCGGCTTGATAGTGGAGCCACTTTCCGCGTCGCTAATCGCCTCGTTGATCTGGTCGAGAGGATAGAATTTAGTCAGACGATCAAAGGGGAAGCGGCCCTGCATATGCAGATCAATCAGCCGGGGGATAAATACATCGGCGACACTGTCCCCCTCGACGATGCCGCGCAGGGTGCGTCCAAACAGAATATTGTTCATGTCCAGCGTGAATTCTGTACCCATGGGGGCGCCGCCAATCAGTCCACATACGCCGGTGGTAGTCAGAGATTCCACGGCCTGGCGCAGCACGGCTGGCACCGCAGTCGTTTCCAGTGAGTAGTTGACCCCGGTGCCGGTCATACCCTGAATGATTTCCACGGTATTGCCCCCGTCGCGGGGGTTAATGATGTCCGTAGCACCGAGTTCCTTGGCCAGTTTCAGCCGTTCGCCATTCAGGTCGATGGCGATGATTTTCGTACAGCCGCACACCCGCGCCGCCATCACCGCGCTGAGGCCCACCGCGCCGGCGCCGAAGATGGCAATAGAGGTTCCAGCTTCCGGGGCGAGGCTGTTTAACACCCCGCCAGCGCCGGTCTGAATACCGCAGCCGAGTGGGCCAAGTAATTTCAGCGGGGCGTCCTTTCTCACTTTGACCACGTTGCGTTGATTAGCCAGTGCGTGGGTGGCAAACGATGACTGACCAAAGAAAAAACCACTGATGCGGTCGCCCCCATCACTGATGGGTGTCGAGCCGTCGAGGCGGCCGCCCCCGAAGTTATAGGGAAACATCAAATCGCAGTAAGCGGGTTTGCCGCCGTGGCATTTGACACACTGTCCGCACGGCAGGTAACTCAGGACAACATGGTCCCCCGGCTTGACCTTGGTCACGCCGGCACCGATTTTTTCGACAATACCTGATCCTTCATGGCCGAGTACAGCCGGCAGAGGCACTGGATAATACTGGTCGCGCACGGTGATATCCGTGTGACAGACGCCGGTCGCTACCACCTTGACCAGCACTTCGTCAGCGCGAGGTTCTTCGAGCTGTAACTGTTCGATGCTAAAAGGTTTTGATTTTTCGCGCACAACCGCAGCGGTTATCTTCATATATCCTCCGGTTCGGATTCGGTGTGGTTCCTGGGGTCGAGTAGTGTTTGATTAACCTTTTTTACCGTCAATTTCCACGACTCGCTGCTGGAATTTCCATGCGCCGTTTATTTTTACGACGCGGTCCCGGTAGCGACCCGAATCCGCCACATGTACCTTGTCTTTGGTGTTTAGCACAATCAGGTAGGCGTCGTGGGTACCCTGGTCCCCATCCACTTCGACAATAGCGTCTGTGGTGCAGTGTTTGATGGCCATCGTGGGAATAACTTTTTTAGCGAAGGCCAGCAGGGCCGCGTTACCTGCTGCGAGGGTTTTGGTGCCCATGTTAAAGGTGCCATCCGCGGTAAAGCAGGCCGCCCATGCATCCGGATCCCCGTAATCAAATGCCCGGTTGTAGCGGGCCGCCAACTCGCGAATGGCTAACTGGTCTTCGACCTTGCTCATGGTGTCAGTCCTCTATTAATAATTTGGTCATAAATAACGTGAGCGGTGGATTGTAGGGTAAGGCATCGGTGGCGACAACAGAGTCTGCAGGGTGGCGTGTGAACCGCGGCGTGGGGCGATGGTCACTCGTCGATATAAATACCGCCGGCGGCGATATGGAATTTGACCGGATGCAGGTAAGCGCCAGCACAGGGCCCCGCCACACACAGGCCGCTGGCTATATCGAACAGGGCACCGTGGGCGGTGCAGAGAATATATTCGTTGTCGATATCGAGGAATTTATCCGGTAGCCAGTTGAGCTCAAAACCAGCATGTGGACACAGGTTGCGATACAGATACACCTGTTCGCCATTGCGCACGGCGAACAGGTTGGGTGCATTTACCCTGGCGAATCCGCGGCTTGCGCCCTGCGGAATGTCTTCCACCTGACACAGCGGCGCAGGCACATTCACGGGGCACTGGCCGGGGCGATTACAGGCCTCTGCGCAGCGCTTCGATACGCTCTTCGAGGGGCGGATGGCTCATAAACAGTCGGCTCGCGTGTTTTTTCCAGCCGCCGGAGATGCCAAGTGCGGTCATGGTGTCGGGCATGGCGCTGGGAATATGGGCCTCGGACTCAGCCTGCAAGCGTCGCAGGGCGCCGATCATACCCGCGCGGGTTGCCAGATGGGCGCCGGCGGCGTCGGCGCGAAATTCGCGCCAGCGGGAAAACCACATAACAATGGTCGACGCGAGAATACCGAGTATCACCTGCAGCACCATGACCGTCACAAAATAGCCGACGCCGTGGCCGCGCTCGTTTTTGAAAACCGCGCGATCAATAAATGAACCGATGATGCGCGCGAAAAACATCACAAAGGTATTTACCACGCCCTGGACCAGCGCCAGGGTAATCATATCCCCGTTGGCCACATGGCCGATTTCATGGGCGAGTACGGCGCGAATCTCCTCCTTGTCAAAGCGATTGAGCAGACCTGCGCTGACAGCTACCAACGCCT
This sequence comes from Porticoccaceae bacterium, assembly GCA_041633885.1. GTDB lineage: Bacteria > Pseudomonadota > Gammaproteobacteria > Pseudomonadales > Porticoccaceae > JBFJKD01. Next base: position 5,303 of record JBFJMM010000068.1, on the reverse strand, counting down.
TGTTTTTGTTCCAGCCGGTGGCAAACGCGTTGGATTGCTGAGCTGGAAATATGCCCACTTCCGGCATCTCGATATCGGCTTTGCGGGCCAGCTCCGCCACCGTGTCCAGCAACCAGCGTTCGTTGGCGTTGGCGGGATTTTCGATAATTTGCGTACCGGTTCCACGCTTGGCGAGAAACTTGGACATCAGCAGAGAAATCATCGATCCCGCCATACCGAATATGCCGCAGAACACCAGCAGCACAGTTAAATTGGACTCCATGCCCTGTTGGCTAAGGTAGTGTTCCAGGCCCAATCCTTTGAAAATAATACTGATCAGCGCCAGGATGGCAATGTTAGTGGCCAAAAATAACCCAATTCGCAACACAAAAACCTCCGGTGGGGATAGTCAAGCATGGTTTTGACTGACGTCACTGTATAAGATAAGGGCTGCGCGAAAAAATTCAATGACGTCGGCAGCAACGCGCCAAGTATGACACAACAGCGGCGGGCAGCAGGCGTCGTTTGCGCCTGCGGCGAGACGACCGCCATAGATCGGGTGTTGGCCCGCACCGGCGGCGGCTTTGGTGCTGGCAAAATCAGTCGGGTAGCCGCAGGAGACAGGTCGTGCGTGCAGTAGCATGGTTAGTTCTAGCCCTCTTTCTGGTCGGGGGTTGCGCCCAGTTCACGACTCCCGAGCAGCGCCCGGAGGTGCATCTGGTCGATGTGATCCCGCTGGCATCGCCAGGGCTGGCGCCCCGCTTTGTGGTCCGATTAGAGGTTGTTAACCGGAGTCGTCGCGCCATCCATGTCTCGGGACTGTCCTACGATCTGGCACTGAACGGCGCTCGGGTGATGAGCGGCGTAACGGCCGAAGCGGTTGCGGTTGCCCCGTTTGGGCGGTCGCAGGTGGATGTGGACGCCACGGTGAACCTGATCGGCAGTTTGCGCGCGATTACCGGTTGGCTCGCGGCGCCAGCCGTTGTGGAGTACGAACTCGAAACGACCCTGCACAATCGCTGGTGGCCCGTACCGATAACTGTGGTGGAGCGGGGCGTGCTGGGCGGTGGTAATGCAGCGGCGCCGCACTAAACCCACCGATGGTCGAGATTCCGGTCCGGCCACACACGGAGTGCATGCCCATGGTAGAGCAACGCCTGACTGACATTGAAGTGAAGCTCGCTTTTCAGGAAGACGCCATTAAAACCCTTGGTGAGGCGGTTTATCGCCAGCAGCAGACGCTGGATAGCCTGATGGAAACCTGCCGCCGGTTAACCGACTACGTCAGGGATCTGGCGGAGCAGCGAGCTCAGGGCGCGGCCCGAGCTGACGGGGATAGCGCGGAGCGGGAAACGCCACCGCACTATTAGCTGACCGGTGGTTATGGCGTTGCGGCAGGGCATTTGGCATTTTATTGGCGATAGCAACCAGCATGACAAACAGCACAGCACAATGGATTGCCGCGGCAACCGGGCGCAGCGAGGCGCACCTGGTGCCGTGGCGCGATCAATGTCGAGTACACCGGGACGTGGTGGCGCCACTTGTGCAACTGTGTGAGCAGGCGCAGCAGGCGGGTTTTGCACTGCGCGTCGCCAGTGGTTTCCGTTCGTTTGAGCGCCAGCTGGCGATCTGGAACGGCAAGGCCGATGGCCGTCGTCCAGTGCTGGATCAGGCGGGCCAACCCCTGGACGTGGCGGCGCTCACCGAACGGGAAAAAATGTGGGCTATCTTGCGCTGGTCCGCGCTGCCCGGGACGTCGCGCCACCACTGGGGCACGGATATCGATGTTTGGGATGGGAGCGCGGTGGACGACAGCTACCAGATCCGCTTAACGGCGGAAGAGTGTGTCGCGGGCGGGCCATTTTACGCGCTGCATTGCTGGCTCAATCAGGTTATCGCCGCTGCACCCGGCGGGTTTTTCCGCCCCTATCAAACCGACCGCGGCGGCATCGCACCAGAGCCCTGGCATCTGAGTTATCGACCTGTCGCCGCTCAGTATGAGCAATGGTTGCAGCCCGCAGTGGTGCGGGATTTACTCGCGGCGTCGGACATGGCGTTGAAAGCCGTGGTGCTGGACAACCTCGATGACATTTTCGCCCGTTATGTGCGCTTGTAAGCGCGCTGGTTATCGGCGATATTTCCGCAGCGATACTGGTGTGATGCGATGAACGAAAAAATGGATACGCTGTGGCAGACAATTTGCGAGGAGGCGCGCGACTCTGCCCGCGCCGAGCCCGTGCTGGCCAGTTATTTTTACACGGCGGTGCTCAGCCACGACTCCCTGGAAACAGCCCTCAGCAACAACCTGGCACAACTGCTCGGCAATTCGGTGGTGTCCGCCCTGGTGATTCGCCAATTATTTGTTGAGGCCATGGCGTCCGACCCCACGATCAGCATTAACATGCGTCGCGATTTGCAGGCCCATTACGAGCGGGATCCGGCCTGCGAGAAATATTCCATGCCGCTGCTGTATTTCAAGGGATTTCACGCCGTTCAGGTATACAGAGTAGCGCACTGGCTGTGGCAGCATCGACGGCGCGAACTGGCGCGCTATTTGCAAAACCAGATGTCGGAAATTTTTGCGGTGGATATTCATCCGGGTGCGACTATTGGCGGCGGCCTGATGGTGGATCACGCCACTGGCGTCGTCATCGGTGAAACCACCATCGTTGAGGAGGACGTTTCCATTCTACATGGCGTAACCCTGGGTGGTAGTGGCAGCGGCGTCGGTGCGCGCCACCCCACTATTCGACGCGGCGTGTTGATTTCGGTTGGCGCGAAGATTTTGGGTCACATTGAGGTAGGTGCGGGCGCCAAGGTGGGTGCCGGCAGTCTGGTACTGGAGTCGGTCGCGCCCCATACCACGGTGGCGGGTGTGCCGGCACGCGCGGTCGGAATTCCTCGGGAGGCGCAGCCTGCACTCGCAATGGACCAGCATATCAACGGCGATGAAGGCAGGGCATCGTGACCGTGGATCGTCCTGGATTACTGGGTGTGGTCGAGCGCCGCTTGGTACATGCGGCGAGATACACCCTGCAGGGGCTGGCCGCCTGTTACCGCCACGAGGAGGCGTTCCGGGTCGAGGTCTGGTTGTCATTGTTGCTGGCGCCGCTGGCGTACTGGCTGGCGAGCACGCTGCTTGAGTTTGTGCTTTTGATGAGCACGGTGGTGCTGGTAATGATGGTTGAATTGCTCAATTCCGCGATTGAAGCGGTGGTGGATCGCATCGGTGAGGAGCGCCACGTCCTCGCGGGCCGGGCCAAGGATCAGGGTTCGGCAGCGGTATTTTTCGCCATGCTGATTTTTGTCGGCGTCTGGGGCGCAATCCTGTGGCAGCGACTGGTCGCGTAGGTGGCGCACGGTCGTATGCAAATTTAAACAGGCTACGTATTGTCACCTGTTTGTCATTATTGCTCTTCACAATCGATCTGTCGTTTGCCGATAATCGTCCCTGTAACCACCCCCTTTATTTTAAAGTTTTGCGCGGGAATTGTTGATGCGTAGATATTGCGCCGAATTTATCGGTACTTTTGTGCTGGTGTTTGCTGGCACGGGCGCCATTGTTATCGACGATCTGAGCGGCGGCCAGATCGGGCATATGGGTGTGGCGCTGACGTTCGGTCTGGCGGTAATGGCCATGATTCACAGCCTGGGCAACGTTTCCGGCGCGCATATGAACCCGGCGGTCACCATCGGTTTTTGGGTGGCGCGGCGTTTTCCCGCTCTAGATATAGGGCCGTATATTGCGTCTCAGGTGGCCGGTGCGATCGCCGCCAGCGCGCTGCTACTGGTGTTGTTTCCCGAGCACCGCACGCTGGGCAGCACGGTGCCCGCCGGGTCTGTGGGGCAGAGCTTGCTGCTGGAAATCGTACTGGCGTTTATATTGATGTTTACCATTATCCATGTGGCGGAAGGCTCCAAGGAGCAGGGGTTGCTGGCGGGGCTCACGATTGGTGGCGTGGTGGGCATGGAGGCGCTGTTTGCCGGACCCGTGTCCGGCGCCTCGATGAATCCGGCCCGTTCCATCGGCCCCGCACTGGTTGCCGGTAACCTGGCGCACTTATGGATCTATATTGTCGCGCCCATGAGCGGCGCGGTGGCGGCGATTTTTGTTTGCCGTTGGGCGCTGTCGCCAGATTGTTGCGTGGGGCGCGGGGCGGCAGGGTGAAGGGCGTGGATAAACATGAGATCAAACATCTGTTATTTGTGTGCGTCGAAAACTCGTGCCGCAGCCAGCTTGCAGAGGCTATGGCGCGGCGCGGTCTCCCCGCCGGTTTCGAAGTGCACAGCGCCGGGTCGCGGCCATCCGGGCACATTCACCCCAGGGCGGTGGAGGTGATGGCGGAGCTGGGGTATGATCTGGCGGCGCACAAATCCAGGGCACTGACGGACGTGCCTGATATGGAGTATGCCGCGGTGATTACCATGGGGTGTGGGGACAATTGCCCCTGGATTCGGGGCAAGCTGCGTGAAGACTGGGGTTTGCCCGACCCGAAAGATCTCCCGTTGGGGGAGTTTCGCAAACTACGGGATAGCATTGGGATCCGCGTCACAGATTTGTTCGAGCGACTTACTGAAAACTAGTCGATGCGCGGATTAACGCTGAACAGGCGGTTTTGCAGGGCAAAAGCGGCGAGTTAACACCGCGAGCGCAGTGTTCGGCGCGCTGAACAGCCGACGTTCTACCGGACAAGTTTGATCGATTTAATTCAACAATAACTAGAAATTTCAATAAAGTGTTGACGATTATGGCCGAAGAAACGACGTTCGAAGTGATTTTTCGCGGTGACATTGTCGCCGGGCAACAGCTGGTGGCTGTCAAGGAGCGTCTCAAGACGCTGTTTAAAGTGGACGATGCACGGGTCGAGCAATTGTTTTCCGGCCGACCCGAAGTGATAAAAAAAGGTCTCGACCAGGCGACCGCCGATCGCTACCGGGGTACGTTGTTAAAAGCGGGGGCGATCGTTCAGGTACGGGAGCAGGCGGCGAAGGTTTCTGGATCGGAGGCTCTTACACCGCCGCCCGTTGCACAGTCCGCCGCTATAACGGGCGCGAAAACCGCAGGCGGGGACGGCGCAGGTGCGCAGTATTCCTCCCCCGATCCAGGCGGTGAATGCGCCCCGGCCGCCGTGATCGGCGATGCGGCGCAGGTGGCGCCCGACGCCCCGGAATCCGGCGCCGAATGGACCCTCGCTCCGGTGGGGGCGGATGTCTTGCGGCCCGACGAGCGGCGCCAGGTACAGCCGGTAGTGGTGGGCGATATTGAATTTGAACTGGCTCCAGCGGGTGCGAATTTGTTGCTGCCGGAGGAGCGCGCCAAGGTT
>JBFJMM010000067.1:0-10208 GCA_041633885.1 Porticoccaceae bacterium | reverse complement strand
GGCGCGGCGCCTGGAGGACGAGAGTTTTATCGAGACCTTTCAACGCATTGGCATCACCCCCTTCAAGGAGTTGATTTATGCCAAAGCTGCTTAGGTTGAATGGCATCGACGACGATAATTGGCACTTCGTCGCAGCCGACAACGCGGGCGAGTTGCCCGCCGGTGCCGTATTGCTGCCGGTACAAAATTGGCTGGAACATCGCGAACGATGGCTCCCACGGGCTCACCTCGGTATCTGGATGGACGGTGATCAAAACCTCGACTGTATCGCGGCGGACGTTCCGCGATTTGAAGTGATAGCTATTAGATTTCCGGACTTTACCGACGGCAGGGGATTTTCCCTGGCAAGCCTGCTGCGGGAACGTCTGGAGTTTACGGGCGAGTTACGGGCCATCGGACAAATTCTACGGGAGCAGCTTTTTTACCTCAAACGCTGCGGATTTGACAGCTTTCAGTTACCGGATGAAGACGACCTTGAGGCGGCGCACGCCTGCCTCTATGAGTTCACCACCTGCTATCAGTCGGCCTGCAGACCAGCCTGAAGGCCGCGCCCCCTAAAACGCAATTTTTTGTTGCGCATGCCCCCCGCAATCAAGGCACAATAGCACCTCCATTGTTATCCGTAGAAATAGCGGACCGGCATACTGTCGTGGGCGTCGCGGTGCACCAGTAGCCGCTAATCGGGAAGACACACCTGTGAGTGAAGCGGTTTTTTATTCGTTTTTTTTGATTTTTACCGGCGGCGCGGTGATTGCGTCCCTCGCCCTGTACGGACGCCAACCTCTGCTGGTGGCGTACATTGCCCTCGGCGCATTGCTCGGACCCTACGGCTTCGCTCTGATCAGGGACGTTTCTCTGATTGCCGACATCGCCCATATTGGCATTATCTTTCTGCTGTTTTTACTGGGCCTGGATATGCAGCCCCAGGCGCTGATTGCGGTATTCAAAAAGGTGACCCTGGTTACCCTCATCAGCTCGCTGGTGTTTGCTGTGGCGGGGTACGGTATTGCCGCGGCGTTTGGTTTTGCGCCCGTGGAGAGCGTAATCGTGGGGCTGGCCATGATGTTTTCCAGCACCATAATCGGCATCAAACTGTTGCCCACAACCATTCTCCATCACCGTCATATCGGTGAGATGATGGTCGGCATGCTGCTGATGCAGGATTTTATTGCGATTTTTGTATTGCTGGTGCTGCTCAGCGCCCAGAGTGGATCCGTGGATGTTCTGCAAATTGGCAAAACCCTGTTAGCCCTGCCCTTGTTGGTGGTCTTCTGTGTCGGCGTGGTACGCCTGATACTGCTCAAACTCATCGCGCGTTTCGACCGCATTGGCGAATACATGTTTCTGCTGGCCATCGGCTGGTGTTTGGGAATTTCCGAATTGGCCGAAATGGTCGGCCTGTCCCGGGAAATCGGCGCGTTTCTGGCGGGCATCACCATCGCCACCAGTCCCATCGCACAATACATAGCCCTGAGCCTGAAACCGTTGCGGGATTTTTTCCTGATTCTGTTTTTTTTCTCCCTCGGCGCTCAGTTTAATCTCGGATTGCTACCGGAAATTGCCCTGGCGGTGATTGTGCTGGGTACGGCAATGCTGGTTATCAAACCGGTTGTATTCCGCTTTTTACTACATCGCCAGAGCGAAAAAAATCGCTTCGCCTGGGATCTGGGATTTCGACTGGGCCAAATCAGTGAATTTTCCCTGTTAATTGCTTACGTAGCGTTTAATGCGTCGGTGATCGGCAACGCCGCATCCCATCTGATCCAGGGTGCGGCGATCTTGTCCTTCCTCGCGTCCAGTTATATCGTGGTACTTAACTTCCCCAATCCAATTGCCGTCAAAGATGGACTGCGTCGCGATTAGCCTGTCGATAGCGGCATATAGCAATTCCGGCCCCGTCGCGCCCCGCCCCCCTGAGCGACTTCAGGAATAAAAGCCACGGCCTCTAAAATACTCTACCCAGCGCATTAGAAGACGATCGCTACCCTCCTCCGCGGCAAGACCAATCTTTTCGGGCAGCGTTTTTTTATAGACATAGGTCACTTCAAAAACATCCGCGTCGGGTAGCAGACTGGTCAGATATTCGTCACTGGTCAGCAGTTCGTCCACCAGACCCAATTCTCTGGCCCGGGTACCCAACCACACCTCCCCCGTCGCCACTTTATCCACATCGACAGCGGCGCGATGCTCGCCGATAAAGGTTTTGAACAGATCGTGGGTCTGTTCGAGATCTTCGCGAAATTTTTCCCGGCCTGCATCGGTATTTTCACCGAGCACGGTTAACGTGCGCTTGTATTTACCTGCCGTCATGAGTTCGACATCGATATCGTGTTTCTTTAGCAGTCGATGAATGTTGGGTATCTGTGCAACCACACCGATAGACCCGAGAACCGCAAATGGCGCCGCGTGAATGCGATCGCCGACGCAGGCCATCATGTAACCGCCGCTCGCCGCCACCTTGTCGACACTAATGGTGAGAGGAATGCCTTTTTTCTTGATACGGTCCAGCTGACTGGCTGCCAGACCGTAGCTATGCACCATGCCGCCGGCACTTTCCAGTTTAACCACCACTTCGTCGTCGGCTCTGGCGATACTCAAAATGGCGGTAATTTCCGCGCGCATATTGCGCACCGCGGAGGCGCGCAGGTCACCGTGAAAATTGATGACATAGACGCGTTTTCTGCCCACATCACCGGTCTCTTTTTTCTGCTCCTGCAGGGTCTGTTTCTGACGTTTTTTGTCCGCCTTGTGCCGCGCTTTTGCCAACATTTTATGGGTTGGCGCCGCATAAACATGGGCCCGAAGTGCGTCGGCCATGGCCTCGATGTCGTCGTTTAGTTTTCGAATTTCCAGGTGTCCGCGGCTGTCGCGACGCCCCCGTTGCCCGAGGCCGGCCACCAGGCCCACGACAGTCGCCAGAGCAACTAACAGTGTTACCGTTTTGGCCAGAAACAACCCGTAGTCATTGATAAATTCCAAATCGCTCGTCTCCACAAAAATGATGGTAATGAAAAGGCCTAACGGCCATGGCCGGTGTGTCAGCAATCAAGTGGGGCGAGTAGCACGGTTAATGACCTGCCCTGTCGCAGATCGCCAAAGCTACTTTTGCCTGCGGGCAACCAGCCCCTGCGCGTCGAGACGTACCACGTAGACCTGGTTGTCGAGCATCGGCGCGTAGCCCGTGCTCGCATAGCTCGCGACTAACAGTCGTTGCTGCGGTATGCCAGTCAACCACAGCCACAGATCGACAACCCCCCGCTCGGCAATTAGCGGAAAATCTTCGTCCGCCATATCGTCACCTTGCACACCGATCGATAAGCCACTCAATTTGTCCAGGCGATACAGGGGACCCATGCCTGACTGATCGGCTATCAGGTCCCCTGGTTTAATGATTCGTGCAGCCAATTGCCACTGCTCGCCGTCGATCTGGCGCAGGTAACTTTGGCCGGCGCCATCCACCACCGTTACTCGAAACTGCCGCGAACCGGTTTTTTCAAATTTGACAGTGGCGATTTCCTGCCCGGAACCGGGTTTGTGATAGGTCAACAGATCCAGTCCGCCAACAATCCCGCCAGTGCCAATGGACAGAAAGCCAAGACATACCAGCATGATGATAAAACGGCCAACGCCCTGCCCCCACAAAATACGCAGTGCAATCAGGACACACAGCCCGGCGCTGACCAGCAGGACAACCGCCATTGCGTTAACTGGCATAGCTCAGGACCCCTGGTGACGATCGACAAAGTGTCTGATTAAGCGGCCCGCGATTGAGCTGGGCGGCGGACAATTGGGCAGATTGTCGTAACGCCACCAACCCGCCTCGACGATTTCCTTGTCGTCAATACGCACTTCCCCCGATTCATACTCGGCGTGAAACCCCAGCATTAACTGCCCCGGGAACGGCCACGGTTGACTGCCAAAATACTGCGGTTTGCCGACAATCACCCCAACTTCTTCGTAGACTTCCCGATTAATGGTTTCTTCAACAGTCTCTCCCGCTTCCATAAAACCCGCCAGGGAACTATACATGGGATTATCTTTCCACGCGGCATTGAGTGCCAGCAAACACTGATCACCCCGAGTTACCAGAACGATGATGCACGGAGATACCCGCGGATAGCATAGCAATCCGCATTTATCGCACTGCGCCGCGCGTTCCTCCTCGATAATGCGAGTTCCCGCGCCACAACGACCGCAAAAACGATGATCCTGATACCAGTTAATTATCTGTAGCGCCCGCCCCGCCAGATTAAACTGCGTGTCGTTAATCTTGCCCAACAAACCAAACAACGGCGAAACTTTGTGTGGCAATGTAAATTCTTCGGCGGAACTGACTTCCTGACAGTAACAGGGACGTCCAGCAAAAATGCCGAGGAAATGCTCGTTGACCGCGGGCGGCATTGCGAATTTTATCGCGGAGGCATCCCACAGCAACGTGTCCCGTTCACGGGGGCACAGAATACTGCCATCGCGGGTGAGCAGCAGCACCACCGCCTCGCCATCGCAGCTTTCGTTTGTGTTGCACGGATAAAATTCAAGGCCAGGTAATATCACTATCAGGCTCCTAGGGTATCGAGGCATTCACTGGCGAGATCGAGGGGCTTTTCATCGGCCGCGCCGCCAAAACGGCAATTATCGAGAAAATATTCCAGACTGATAATAGTATCCGCAAATACCTCCAGCGCGGCATCCCTCGAGACAGCAGCCCCCTCACCAAATAATTGCTCATTAACAAAATCCTTGCACCGCCAGGCGATATCCACCAGTCGGCTCTGGCCGAGCAGTATAGCGCTGCCGCGAATCGCTTCAAAAATTTCCCGTAACTGCTCTGCTGATTCCTGTCCGGCAAGTCCCGCTGACACCTGGTCAATAATATCTTTGGCACTGTTCAGGTGAATACCCATTTCGCCCAGGACGCTGTGTTCGGCGGTCCTTAGCAGACTGGAATGCAGAACCTGTTGCGCCGAGCGATTGTTCCAACTGGCGATATCATCCTCGGAAGGCGTACAACCCCAGAATTCCGCTACCAAGCTATCGAGATAAACGACAGCATCCGCAAAACTTTGCACTAACAGTTCGTCACTTTGCGCGGACGACATATCGTCGCGCTCGCTCACCATGGTTCGTTGCTTTTCGAGACTCTCACCAATTTGCACCAGGCCCAACTCGGTACACAAATGTACAATGCCGGCAATTTTATCGCTCATGGGCAGCAACGCCTCGCGCCCCACCTTACCTTCCGCTTGCTGCACCAGATCCATCTGCGAGTGCAACTCGGCAACCGCGTCCACCAGCAGGGAAAAATTAGTGGCAAGGTCATCCCGTTCCTCGCGTACCAGTTGTTTACGTACTTCCGCGGTTTCCTGATCAGTGATACCCAGCTTCGGTATCGCCAACTTTTGCCGTTGCTCCAGCTCCTCTTCCCCCGCGGCGGGGGATAGCGCAAGCAGCGCCAGAAACGCACGCCACAACCCCTGAGGATAGGGGCTTTTGGCGGGCTGTTCGGTTGCCGTGCTTAACACCTTGAGCTGGCGCTCCACGGCGGCCAGCAGACGCAGTCGATCAGAGCGCAAGCTCAAACGCTTGCTGGCAAAGGCGCGCATCACCAGCTCAAATAATCGCCAATAGTTGCGCTCATCAGCCAGTACCACAGTGCGGCGAACACGACCGGCAACACGGATCAGCATTTCGCAGGCGTGATCGCGATTGGTGTTTCGAATAATATTTAACAGAGCCAACTGATACATGTGGCGCAGGCGCTTGAGCTCCGCACGCTGATCGTCAATCAATCGTCCAGGGTGCTGTAACCCGGCACCGGTCGGCCAACTTTCGTTACCCAGCACCTGGTACTCATAGACCGGCGGCTTGGCCTGGAGTTGTCGGAATATCCCTATTTCTGGCAGCAGCAAACAGGGATTGTCACTTTTTTTCTGGATGATGTGTTCGAGATATAACTGCACCAGTTGCAGAGCGTTTTGTACCGCGGGGACAAATTTTTGCCATTCCAGTTGTTCCTCCGCGATTGCCGCTATACAGCCTAAAATTTCATCGCCGAGCAACCTCACCCCTGCCAATTCGGCGATGTTGGCGACACCGCAAATTTGCTTCAGTTTGGCGGTGAAATCGGTGAGATGTTCGCCGCGCAAGGAGTCCTCGGGCACTACTTCGGTGCCAAATCCATTGGCCAGTTCCGCCAATTCGTCTACCGAACGCCTGAATTCGGTTTGCAGTAATGCAATCGTAGCGGCTTGGAACAAAGGCATCGGCCAGTTGAGTCCTTATGTTAATATTTCCCCGTCCAGGGTTCGCAATCACACCATGTTCGCTATAATGCGTCGGCAGGCGGGAATCTGTATGCGGTGATAATACTTCCGGCCCTCCCCCGGCGCAAACGCTATAAGGAACCTCCGCTTATGCCACAGCAGTTATTCAGAGCCATGGGTCGTAATTTTCTCGGCCATTCGCCCCTCTGGTATAAAAACACCATTCTCGCCTTTCTGCTGCTCAATCCACTGGTGGTAGTGTTCATTGACCCCTTTATTGCAGGCTGGCTACTAACGGGGCAGTTTATATTTACGCTGGCCATGGCTCTCAAATGCTACCCGCTACAGCCCGGTGGCCTGCTGGCGCTGGAGGCGGTACTACTCGGCCTCACCGACCCGAGCACCGTGTACCGGGAAACGATCGGCAATTTCGAAGTGATACTGCTGCTGATGTTTATGGTGGCTGGCATCTATTTTATGCGTGAATTGTTGTTGTTCACGTTCACCCGTATTCTGGTTGGGGTACGCTCCAAAACCATGCTGTCACTGTTGTTTTGTGCGTCCGCCGCCTTTCTGTCCGCTTTTCTGGACGCACTCACCGTCACAGCCGTTCTTATCACCATTGGTTATGGGTTTTACGGCGTCTACCACAAGGTGGCCTCCGGCAAAGCCATACTGCACGCGGAACACGATGTGGGGGACGACGCTCAGATTCACGAGTACCGTCGACAGGACCTCGACCAGTTTCGCAGTTTTCTGCGCAGCCTGGTCATGCACGGCGCCGTGGGCACAGCCCTCGGCGGCGTAACCACCCTGGTGGGCGAGCCACAGAACCTTCTGATCGCCGAAAAAGCCGGCTGGAATTTTATCGAATTTTTCCTGGTCATGGCGCCCGTTACCATGCCGGTTCTGGTTACCGGTCTGCTGGTCTGTGTCCTGTTGGAAAAAACCGGCTGGTTCGGCTACGGCGCTACGATTCCCGAAGAAGTGCGGGCGGTGTTGGTCGATTACAGCGCCGAAGACGCCGCCAAGCGCTCCCCCCTTGATATCGCCCGACTCTGGACACAGGCTATGGTGGCCATAGTTTTGATTCTGGGCCTGGCTTTCCATGTCGCGGCCGTCGGTCTGGTGGGACTGATGGTGATCGTGCTGCTCACCGCCCTGAATGGCGTTGTGGAAGAACACCAGATAGGACACGCTTTCGAGGAAGCCCTGCCATTCACCGCGCTGTTGGTAGTGTTTTTCGCCATTGTCGCCGTCATCCACGACCAGCATTTATTTAGCCCTGTGATCAACGCGGTGCTCGCCATGGATGAGAGCGTCCAGCCCGCAATGTTTTTTATCGCCAACGGCGTGTTATCCATGATCAGCGACAATGTGTTTGTCGCCACGGTCTATATCAACGAAGTCAAAGCCATCTTTGATTCGGGCGCTATTTCGAGGGCACATTTTGACAAACTGGTGGTGGCGATCAACACCGGCACCAACCTGCCCAGTGTGGCAACGCCCAATGGCCAGGCTGCTTTTCTGTTTCTCCTGACCTCAACCCTGGCGCCGCTGATTCGCCTGTCCTATGGCCGCATGGTCATTATGGCTCTGCCCTATACGCTGGCGCTGGGTGGCATGGGATTGCTTATGATCTCGCGGGTCTAATCCGCCAACCGGGTGCCGCCGCGTCGCGCTTGTTAGTCGCCCCGCGGCCAGCGACAATTACCGCCACTGACGCGATCGATATCTGCCAGGCAGGCCTGGTGAGCTTGCCGCTCCTGTTCAGTGGCAAACAATATTCTGGGGCGGGGGCCATCCGCGGGTAATGGTCGCACACCGCCTTGCTCCGCCATTTGCCCGGCTGCGGCTTCGTCCCCAAGGGTCAAGGATCCCTGCCCACCGGTCATGGCCAGATAGACGTCGGCGAGAATCTCCGCATCCAGCAATGCGCCGTGTAGTTCCCGCTGGGAATTGTTGACACTGTAACGCTTGCACAATGCGTTCAGATTATTTTTTTGCCCGGGGTGCAACCGCCGCGCCATCAACAGGGTATCAACGACCGAACAACGTTCCTCCAGCGGCGCATAATCAGCCGCGAGCCGCTTAAATTCGCTGTTTAAAAACCCCAGATCAAACGGCGCGTTGTGAATAACCAACTCGGCGTCATCGATAAATGCCAGGAAATCGGTGACGATATGTTCAAACAACGGTTTGTCCGCCAGGTCGTCGTTACTGATACCGTGCACCTCCAACGCGCCCGCGTCGATGTCCCGCTCGGGATTCACATAGCGATGAAAATGACGCCCCGTGATGCGCCGATTGATCAGTTCGACACATCCGATTTCGATAATGCGATGGTCCTGGGCAACTTCCAGCCCTGTGGTTTCCGTATCCAGCACAACCTGTCTCATCGCGTTAGCTCCTCGATACCGCGATTGGCCAGGGCATCCGCCAATTCGTTTTCCCGATGTCCGGAATGCCCTTTGATCCAGTGCCAATGGACCTCGTGGCGCGCCGCCTCCTTGTCCAGACGTTGCCATAGATCAATATTTTTAACTGGTTTTTTTGCGGCCGTCTTCCATCCCCGCGCTTTCCAACCCTGAATCCAGGTGGTAATACCAAGGCGCACATACTGGGAATCCGTGGTTAATTCGACTCGGCAACTGTTTTTGAGGGCTGCCAGTGCCTCGATGGCCGCCATCAGCTCCATGCGGTTGTTGGTCGTTTCGCGCTCGCCGCCGTGCAGGGTTTTCTCCACATCTGCGCAGCGCATTAACACGCCCCAGCCTCCCGGCCCAGGATTGCCGCGACAGGCGCCGTCGGTAAATACTTCAACTAACTGCATGATTTCTCTCTGTTCGATTTAAGTGTGATTCGGGGTGTGCATTATTCGATGTGTGCGGTCGCTGTTCGGGCAGTCGCAGTTGCAGATTAAATCTGGGCACCGGAATGCGGGGCCACTGCACACTACCCACGCCCGTCATACCGAGCACCTGTTTGCGCGCCACGACCATATAAAATGCTCCCCCGGGGAGGTGTGCGCGAGTTGCCAGCTCGCCGAGCCAGGCCAGTCTGTCGAGACGATCCAGTATTGCGGCGTTCTGTATGGGCAGCTGACGACCACCGCGAACCACCGTTACGGGTTGAAACCCAAGCAGTCGGAGCCAGTCGAGCAACCGGCCGACCCGCAAGCTGTTACGTCGCCACACCGGATGTTCCGACCACAACGCGGCAGGCCACTTGGCGAAACCAAACAGGCTATACGGGTTAAACCCCACTAACACCAGGTATCCCCCGGGAACGACCACTCGGGCCGCTTCGTTAAGAACGCTATGGGGGTCCGGAGAAAAGTCCAGGGTGTGGTGCAACACAGCCAGATCTATGGCGTTGGAAGGCAATGGCAAGGCCGTCAACTCACAGACCCCGGAAGGCTGTGCTGCGCCCGCCCCACGAGCGGCGGTCAGCGTGAAGCAATGGGCTTGCCGACAGTTATGCAAAAGCGAGTGTTCAGCGCTGACGCCTAACTGGGCGGCGCGATAGCCTGCGAGATCTCTTAGCAGGGTCGTGCTGCAGTTGTGCTCCCGCTGGAGTATCGCTTGGCCAAAGGGCGTCTCAAACCAGCCCGACAACAGCCCCTGTTGCCCGGCCAGCACACCAACTTCGAATCGTTTTGCTACCCAGTTACGAATTCTGGACAGGCGTAAATTAGCCAACAACACGTCGCTCTGGCACTCCGTTGGGGGGACCGCCCTATTATGGAAAAAAAGGCGCCCAATGACACTAGCATAATGCTCATTTGGATGGTGTGCAGGATAATTCATGGTTAAAGCCAGGTCTTTGCAGGATACTGAGCACCGTCCAACATTCAGAGACTTGCCATGCTCCCCACCAACTCGCGGGGCCTGGCGTGCTTACCGGTTTACGCAGAAGTGTTTCAATTTGGCCCAACCGCGTATC
>JBFJMM010000066.1:0-10237 GCA_041633885.1 Porticoccaceae bacterium | reverse complement strand
GTCAGTAACGCCAGCTGCTCCTGGTAACGCTGCTGTTCACTGGCCAGACGTGCAGCGAGCCCTGCATTATCCGTACTCAGCGCCGCATTACGCTCCAACGCGCTGGTCAATTGCCCTTCGAGTGTCGCGTTGCGCTCCCGCAAATGTTCCCCGGTGGTCGCGGAGCGCGCGTGGCGCCCGTGCATCAGCGCCAACCCGACAGCCACACCCATGCCCGCGCCGAGCGTCAGCGCGATAAGCAGTTGCCCATCGAAAGGAAATGTCATGGGCTGCATTTTAGCAGTATGGGCAGCGCCGTTGGTGTAAAATTGTCGACGAATATCTGTGCTGGTTAGCCATGGCATCCTTACCAAAAATTCTTGTTTTCGATTCTGGCGTTGGGGGACTCAGCGTGTTGCACGCGTTGCGCCAACGGTTACCCCCTTGCCGCTATGTATACGCCTGCGACAACGCGGCTTTTCCCTACGGTACCAAAGACGAAGCGACCGTCATAGATCGGGTGGATCGGGTGCTCCACGCGTTAATCAGACAGGAGGCTCCGGATATTGTGGTGGTTGCCTGCAACACCGCCAGCACCCTGGCGTTGCCGCGCATTCGCGCACACTTTAGCAATCCAGTGGTCGGCGTGGTGCCCGCCATCAAACCAGCCGCTGCTTTATCCAAAACCAGAGTTTTTGGCCTGCTGGGCACGCCGGGCACCGTTCAACGGTCTTATACGCAACAATTGATCGACCAATTTGCTGGCGACTGTCAAATCCTCCGGGTCGGTAGCAGCGAGCTGGTGCAACTCGCCGAAGCCGCTCTGCGCGGCCAGCCACCCCCACCCCCTCAGCTGAGCGAAATTCTCGCGCCGTTTTTTGCTCACCCATTACTGGATTGTATTGTGCTCGCCTGCACGCACTTCCCGTTATTGCAAAATGAGTTAACCGCCGCCTGTCCGCGCCCGATCACCTGGATCGACTCCGGGGACGCCATCGCCCGGCGCGTCGCCTCCCTGTTGCCATCGGACAGCTGTGCTGCCCAACCCCACATCGCTACGGCCAGCGATAACCGACAGGACACCAGGCAAACGCTACAATCACAGCAAAAAGCATTATTCACCGCGCGCGCTGCCGATCTCGAGTTATTGAAACCCGCATTGCTACACTTTGGCTGTGGTCAATTGGAATTTATAGCGGTGTGATCTCGCGCGGCTTACTCATCCAGAGACGATCTGGCGACGCGACGAATATCGCCAATCCCCGCCCGCGCTGGAATACTTAAATACCTGCGACCATTTTCGGTGACGTAACGCTGCGAAACCAGTCCCGCAGGATGGTTCTCAAAGTCGGCGATGGCCTCCTCGACACAAGCGTAACTACTCAGACGGCGGCAGTTCATTTCGGTGGGTACCATCACAAAGTATTCGCCGTTAGTCGCGTATTCGACAATCTGTTGCGGCGACCTCCAGAAAGACTCCACCAGTTCGCTGCCGTCGTGTACCCCGTCCTGCCCGGGTGGTGCCTGGGCAATAAAAAAACGGGTCGAAAAACGCTTGCTGCGCTCCGCCGGTGTCACCCAGTGTGCAAAATAGGTCAGCGCGTCCGGTACGGTCCGCAAGCCGTATTGTGGCAACAGGCGCGAGAACAGACTTTCATCGCGCGCCACCGCATCGCGATGTTTACGTACCGCGGCCAATCGTTCGGTGTCCGGCCAGGCACCATCCACCGTCTGGGCGAACAAAATACCGGTTTCTTCAAAGGTCTCGCGGATTGCTGTAATGCGCAGAGCCGCCAACCCCTCCACCGCGCCGTCGCCATCGCCTGATTCCAGTGCGCCACCCGGAAAAACCAGCGCGCCGCTGGCAAAAGTGGTTGCCTGATTACGCACGGCAACAAATATTTCCATGCCCGCCTGTTTCGTTTCCACGGCTATGTTGCGTGCAATGACCAGACTTGCGGATGGTCTCGGCACTACGGGTTCTACATTATTTATCATGTGTTACTCACTGTATTATAAAAATCCATAAATGATTGGGTGCCCTGCCCCCTTTGTGCCATTATTGACCCGCATAAAAATCATGTCCATTGCCAACTGTCGACCCGACCCCATGATACTTAATCCATTATTCGACATCGCTGCACTGCAACAGAACATCGCTGCCGGACACCTGATACTGACCCCGAACCACCGACTGGCGCGGGCCATTCGCTCCGCTTGGGGTGAGTACTGTACGACACAGCAGGGACAACAGCGGTGGCCGCAACCGCACATTTATGCTTTCGAAAGCTGGTTGGACGAATGCTGGCAACAACTGCTCGATCAATGTTACGAACCCGCCCTGACGGGGGCGGTGCTCAGCGATCAGGGCGCGACACTGTTGTGGCGGACCGCGATCGAGAGTGATCAGGACGCACCTGCGGATCTGGACCCGTCTAACTTCGTGCGCATCGCTCAGCAGACATGGCGCGATTTGCAACGCTGGAGCATTGAGCCACATCAGCTTGCGGCGCACCATCCGGGTACCCAGTACTTTTTGCGTTGGCTCAAGCACTTTCAACAGGCGCTGGCGCGGCGACGGCTCCTGACCCGCGAGGATAGTTACGGAATAATTATTGACGGGTTTGCAGACGGTGCGCTGCAACAGTATGCGCGAATTATAACCGTCGGGTTTCAAACCACCCCCCCGCTGTTCGCCAGAGTTATCGACGCCGCGGCCGGGGACGTTGAACATCTTCAACAAATGTCCTCCCACAATTCCGCAGGCACCGCATACGCCCTGGGGTTACAGGACGAAAACGCCGAAATCAGCGCTGCCGCCCACTGGGCAAAAGAGCAATACAGGCTCAATCCCCACCAGCGCATCGGCGTGGTGTTCAGCAACCTTAACCGCATGCGCGACAAGGTAGAGCGCGTCTTTCGCGACACCTTCAGTCCCATTCACTGCCTGCCCCACAGCCCCCACGGGCCTGCCAGTTTTAATTTGTCCGCCGGAATACCATTGCGCCAGACCCCTGTCATCGGTGCGGCACTGACACTGCTAACCCTGCACAACAGCGTACCGTTTACCCTGGAGGAGTACTGTGCCCTGTTAAATAACCCGTTCTGGGGCACCACCACAACGGATGTCGTTTTGCGCAGTCACGCTGAATTATTACTGCGCAAACTGGGCAAAGTCGCCCCTGGCTACGACGATCTACGCAACGCATTACAACAGGCACAACAGGATTTGGGGGAACACAACGCCAATCTCGCGGAAATGCTGCACAAAGGGCGGCAACTGGCCCGCCAGCGACCGCGCCGGGCACTTTTTTCCCACTGGGCAGAGTACTGCACGCAGCTGTTAACTGCGCTCGGCTGGCCCGGTGCCCGCCCCCTGGACAGCATCGAATATCAACAGGTGGAGCGTTGGCGCTCCGTCCTCGAGGATATGGCTGCACTGGATCACTACGGCAGCGCAGTGACCTGGGGGGAAGCCCTGACGGAACTCACTCAACTGGCGAACAACGCGGTATTTCAACCCGAAACCCCGGATTCAGCCGTCCAGGTACTGGGGTTACTGGAGGCGGCCGGTCTGCGTTTTGACCGCTTGTGGGTCGCGGGCATGGACAGCAATCAGTGGCCGCAGGGGGTGGTTTACAATCCCCTGCTGCCGCCGCTACTGCAACGTCAATGGCAACTCCCCAGAGCCTGCCCCGAGCAGGAGCTGACACTAGCACAGATGCTGTTCGACCAATTTGCCCACAGCGCGGATCAGGTACTGTTCAGTTACCCGCGCATGGAAGGGGACACGGAATTGCGCCCCAGCGCGCTACTGGACCCACTACAGCCCTGTCCGTCCAGCGCCGCAACCGAGATTGATAACAGTCCTGAGACCTGGGCGTTGAGTGGCGTCTCCCACGCGCCGCGCACGCAACCGGCACTGGAACCCGTCGCCAGCCACAGCGCCCCGCCCCTCGCCCCCCTGCCCCAGCGGCTGCGCGGCGGCAGTGGCCTGTTGAGGGATCAGGCGGGATGTCCGTTCAACGCCTTTGCCATCTGGCGTCTCGGCGCGACCCCATTGCCGGAACCCCAGCCCGGCCTGTCCCCGCAGGATCGTGGGACACTGGTACACCGTTGCTTGGAGCTGTTGTGGCGACAACTGCAATCACAGGCGAACCTGCTGGCTCTCGACGAAAGCGCGCTGCATGCACAGGTGACAGAAGTTATCGACCAGGTGCTCGCGCCCCTTCAGCGCCGGCGCCCCGACTTGTTGGGTGTGCGTTTTTCACGGCTTGAGCGGCAACGACTACTGCATTTATTAACTAGCTGGCTGGAGATTGACCGTGCCCGCCCACCCTTTGTGGTCACCCCGCCGGAACAGGAGACCAGCATCACCATCGGTGGACTGATGCTTACCCTGCGCATGGACCGCATCGATCGACTCGAAAACGGCGATCTGGTGCTGATCGATTACAAGACCGGCGGCGCCAGCATCAAGGACTGGAGCGGTGAGCGCCCGGCGGACCCCCAGCTTCCCCTGTATGCCCTGCGCGCCGAGGCGCCCATCGCGGCACTGTGTTTTGCACGGGTTTCTGTCGCCAAAGACTTCGCCCTGTATGGCATCGCGGAAAATTCCGATCTTTTGCCAAAACTCGCACCGCTTGCTGAACTGGCGCTGCCAGCCACCTGGGCTGATACCCTCGATCACTGGCGCCGCGTACTCACCCTGTTAGCTGACGAATTTTGTGCGGGTACCACACCCATCATATTTTACAACCTGTCCACCCAGCGCAATCACAGCTATTTATTGCCACTCAATCGTTATCCAGAGCAGCAATCGTTAAACGACGACGTCCTGGAAAATGATTCTCCGCCAACCGTTGTCGAGTACCATTCGTGACCGCGCCTTCCGACTACGCTGTGCGCCAACAGGCCCTCGATATCGGGCAGTCCTTCGCGGTGGCCGCCCCTGCGGGCTCTGGAAAAACTGGCCTGCTGATTCAACGGATGCTGGTCCTGCTGGCGAACTGCGAACAACCCGAACAGATTTTGTGCATGACCTTTACCCGCAAGGCCGCCGGGGAAATGCGCGCGCGCCTGATCGACGCGCTCGTCAGCGCCGCGAGCGAGCAACCGCCTGCAGACCATTACGCCCGTCAGACATGGCAGTTTGCACGGGACGTACTGGCCCGGGATCGGGAACAAAACTGGCAGTTGATTCGCTCGCCCAACCGTCTACGCATTATGACCATCGACGGTTTCTGCCGCAGCCTCGCCCGGTTACTCAGCGCCCGAACCGGTATTGGCGAGCTTCCCGAACCCACTGAAAATCCGGATCCTTACTATCGCCTCGCCATTAGCGGACTGCTCGGGGAACTGGAGACGGACGACGCCTCGGGCGACGCACTGGAAAAGCTGTTGGCCCATACGGATAACGACATGGCGCGTCTCGAGGCCTTGTTGATACGTCTTTTAAGTAAGCGGGAACAGTGGCTACCCCACATCTTCGCCAGTCGCGACGCGCGACCGGTTCTCGAATCGTTTCTCGCTAACGTTAACGGCGAATGTGTCGCAAACTGCCGCACCCTGTTGGCCTCCCGCAGCGCGGAACTATTAACCCTCGCGGACTACGCCGCCCAGCATCTGGCAACGACAACACCCCCACATGCCCTGGTGGCGTGGCAGGGACTGCAACAGTTACCCGACACAGCCGATGCCTGGTGTGGTATCGCTGAGTTGCTGCTCACTAATAAAAACACCTGGCGTGCCCAGATCGACAAACGCCTGGGATTTCCCACCAAAAAACACGCCATCACCCCGGAACTGGCGGACGCCCGTAAGGAGCAATGGCAAAACCTGGTCGACTGGTGTCGCAACGAACCCGGCCTGCTCGAAGCACTCGTCGACCTGCGCTATGTGCCGGATCCCGTGTTTGGGGATCGACAGTGGCAGATACTGGAAGCCCTGACCGCCACCCTGCCGCGCCTGGTCGGTCATCTGGATCTGGTGTTTCGCCGCGCCGGAGTCGCCGATTTCGCCGCCATATCCCTGAGCGCCCTGCACGCCCTTGGGAATGCGGATAATCCCACGGATTTGACGCTGCAACTGGATTATCAGATCCAGCATATTCTGGTGGACGAGTTCCAGGACACCTCGTCGCTGCAATTTGACCTGTTGCACCGGCTCACCGCTGGCTGGCAGGCGGGCGACGGCCGCACGCTGTTTATTGTCGGGGATGGTATGCAATCCCTGTACGGCTTTCGCAACGCCAACGTCGGTTTGTTTCTAGATGCACGTCGCCATCCGGTGGGCGACATAGCCCTGCAGCCACTGGATTTGACCGCCAACTTCCGCTCGCAGGCCAATCTCATAGGTTGGATAAATCGGGTGTTTAAAGGCGCCTTCCCGGCACTACCGAACCCCGGTCGCGGTGCCGTGCCCTATACCCCTTCGAGCGCGGTGAAGCCCGCACTGGACGGTCCGGCGGTAACCATCGACCTGTTCGTGGGAGATTCCGGCCGCGACGCCGAGGCGCAACAGGTTGCGGATCATGTGGACAGGGCGCTACAGGACAGCCCCGCGGGCACTGTTGCCCTGCTGGTGCGCAACCGGGGTCATCTGCGCGATATTCTGCCCACCCTGTATCAGCGGGGCCACAACTGGCTGGCCACTGATATCGACCCCCTGGCCACCCGCATGGCGGTGATTGATCTGACGTCGTTAACCCGTGCCCTGCTGTGCCCGGCGGACCGGGTTGCCTGGTTGTCGGTGCTGCGCGCGCCCTGGTGTGGTCTCAACAATCACGACTTGCTGCACCTGGTTAACACGCCGCTCACCAACAGTCCGCTACCCGAAGGTGCCCAATACCCCCTGTTGCTCACCCAGTTAATTAACCACCGAGATATTCCCCTGTCACCACAGGGCCAGAAAATCCTGACGCGGGTGGTCCCGGTTTTACACCAGGGGTGGGGACAGCGCCACCGCAAACCGCTACGTACCTGGATAGAGGGGGTCTGGGTTGCCCTGGGTGGACCCACCGCCCTGCGGGATGCGGCTGCCCTGTCCCATTGTCGCCAGTATTTCGAAGTGCTGGAAGCCCGCGCAGACGATGCACGCGGCAACTGGCCCGCGTTTCGTGTTGCTCTCGAGCGACTTTACGCCGCGCCCGCCGCCACTGCCGATACCCGCCTGCACATTATGACGGTGCACAAAGCCAAGGGACTGGAATTCGACACCGTCATTATTCCCGGCCTCGACCGCGGCGTACGGGGCGACGACACGGAACTACTGCTATGGCGGGAACGCATTTCTGCCACCGGGCAGATGCAATTGCTGCTTTCGCCACCGCCGGCGGTGGGGCAGGACAAGGACCCCCTGTATGAACACCTGAAACGGGAAGAACAGTTAAAAACCCGGCTGGAAAATGTACGAGTGCTGTATGTGGCATGCACTCGAGCGATCAGCCGCCTGCACCTGCTGTTCCACCTGTCGGAGCGGTCCGCGCCTTCCCAGAACAGCCTGTTGGCGGCCCTGTGGCCGCAGCTTGAACAGGAACTCACACAACCGCTGGCCGATACATTGGTAGTGCATCACCCAGCGCCCGCCACGAGCGAAATTTCCATAGCGCCGACAGTTGGCAATTTTTATCGTCTGCCCAGTGACTGGTGTTTTACACCGCCCACCGAGGTAACCATGGCCAGCGCCACTGCCAACGACGTAACCGGCCAGAGCCCACGCCACGACGGCGATGTCGAATCCCGCCATATCGGCACCGTGTTGCACCGCACCCTGCGGCAGGTGACGATAGAGGGCCTTGCAAACTGGAATGCCAAACGTATTCAGCGGCAAACCCGGGCCTGGGTGATTCAGTTACAGCAACTCGGCGTGAGCAATACGGAACACGCACTCGCCCAACTCACTGCGGCGCTCTCCCACACGCTGGCGGATAAACAGGGTCGCTGGCTACTGGACAACAGCCACGGCGAGAGTGCCTGTGAACTGGCCCTGGGTTATGTGGATGACGGTCTGGTGCGCACCGCGATTATCGACCGTACATTTGTCGACCGCGGCGTACGCTGGATTATCGACTACAAGAGCGCGACACCACAGGCGGGCCAATCCATGGACACATTCACACGCCAGCAACGGCAAAACTACAGTGCCCAGCTCGATCGCTACGCTGCGCTGTATGGCGGCGACCAAGACCCGCTGCCGGTCAGACGGGCGTTATTTTTCCCCCTGATTCCCCACCTCGATGTGCTCCCCGATTAATCCGCTTGACAGGGGTCGAGGTCCGCCCCCAATTGCTCGCTGTTTTGCAGTAGAATAGCTGCCCTGAATAAGCTATCCGCACAACGGACCGATCATGATCAAACGCGCTATTGAAAACGTAAATGTGCAGTCACAGGAAGTGTTGCTGCCCCCTACTGCCCTCAAGCAGGATGTGCCGCTGAGCGAATCAGCCGCCAAAACAATCGTCGCCGGACGGGAAGCGGTGCAAAACATCCTCGACCATCAGGATCACCGGCTGATCGTGGTGGTCGGCCCCTGCTCCATTCACGACGTGGACGCCGCCAGCGACTACGCCAACCGCCTCAAGATCCTGGCGGAAGAGGTCAGCGACACACTGTTAATTATCATGCGGGTGTATTTTGAAAAACCGCGCACCACCGTCGGCTGGAAAGGCTTGATTAACGATCCGTATCTAAACGATTCTTTCAAAATTTCCGACGGCCTGCATATCGGGCGTCGACTGTTGATGGACATTGCCGAGCTGGGCCTGCCGACCGCCACCGAAGCGCTCGATCCAATTTCACCCCAGTACTTGCAGGATCTTATTTCCTGGTCCGCTATTGGCGCACGCACCACCGAATCACAAACCCACCGGGAAATGGCCAGTGGCTTATCGTCCGCTGTGGGTTTCAAAAACGGCACCGATGGCGGCTTCAGCGTCGCCATCAACGCCCTGCAATCGGTTTCCAAACCCCATCGTTTTCTGGGCATTAACTCCGACGGTTGCGTGGCAATTATCACCACCGCGGGCAACCCCTACGCACATATTGTCCTGCGCGGCGGGGACGGCAAGCCAAATTACGATTCGGTCAGCGTCGCCCTGTGCGAGCAGGAACTGACCAAGGCCGGCGTCGCCAATAACATCATGGTGGATTGCAGTCACGCTAATTCCAACAAGAATCACGAATTACAACCCCTGGTCATGACCAATGTCACTAACCAGATACTTGAAGGTAATCGCTCTATCATCGGCCTGATGGTGGAAAGCAATATCGAAGCGGGCAATCAGAAACTGTCCGCCAATCGGGATGACATGGTGTACGGAAAGTCCATTACCGACGCCTGTATCGACTGGCAAACTACCGAACAATCACTACGGGATATGCGTAACAAGCTAAAAGACGTGCTGCCTGTCCGGTTTCGCGACTAACCCCAACCGCACGTTATTGCAGGCACCTAATTCAGATATTCTGTGTAGCGCTGGGACAGCAGGCCTTGTTCGTACCACTCCACTTTTGAGCCCCAGAAAATATTACAGTTGGGCGTGAAGCCAATCGGCGTATCCAGACTGCCGGCCGGAATAATAAGCCTGGTGCCAGCCCGATTAATGTAGGGAACCCCGGATCCACAGTTGGTACAAAACACGCGAGAAAAACTTTTGGCTTCCGGCACCTGGTAACGCCTGGTATTCTGCTCGCCGGAAAGCCACTCAATGTTGCCAGGCTCGGTAAATATATTGGCGGCATGGGCCGTTCCGGTCGCCTTTCTGCACCGTTTGCAGTGACATAAATAAAACGCTTCAGCTATCCCTTTTAACCTGAAACTCACCTTACCGCACAAACAGGCTCCCCGCACATCAGTTAAATCGTTACTCATTAGATTCATTCCCTGCCATTACGCAAGTGATAGATCACTAATTTATACCACAGTCGCTGCTGCAATATAGGCAGCCGACAAAATAAAGTAACACTAGAGTCCTAAAGCATCAATCTTAAAGGTATTTCCGTAAACGATAATGTTAAGATGTCCGGCGTTACCACAATAATATCGGTGCCCCTGGTAACTCGCCGGGAGCCCTGCGGAGCGAGTCAATGCAAGAATCCAAATTACTGATAAGCGACATTATCGAAGCTAACCCCATGGGTGCCTTTCAAAAACTGGTCATGCTGTTTTGCGCCCTGGTAATCATATTTGATGGTTTTGACGTACTGGCTATTGCCTTTGCCGCACCCGCGCTAAGCGCACAATTGGAGATACCCAAAGG
>JBFJMM010000065.1:0-10261 GCA_041633885.1 Porticoccaceae bacterium | reverse complement strand
GATTATAGCGATGCCGCCGCGACTTGGCCAGCTCAGTGGCGTTATAGGGATATATCGAATCTGCAGGTGCGGTTTTATGCTGAGCGGTTGCATCTGCGCGCGGCGCGATTACAATAGCGGCGTCGCAATTGCGATTTCCTAAGGGGTGGCTTCGGCCTGAGACGTTGTGAAGACGAACCCTTTGAACCTGATCCGGGTCGTGCCGGCGTAGGAATAGGACAGCTCTCGCCTTAACCCTCGCGCATATTCCGGGTCTCCATTACGTTAGTGCTGTGGAGGCTCTGCCATGAAACTGTTTTTTTGCAATACCCTCTTGCTGTTGGTCAGTCTATTTCCCGCCAGTTGGGCTTCAGGCAGTGACAGCGACACGCTCCGGGAAATAGTCGTTACCGCAAGCTTCCATGATCTGGATCTCCTCGAGATTCCGGCCAGCCTGTCGGTAATCGACGCTGACACCATGCGTGGGCGTACTGCGCAGCATCTGGAAGATGTGCTCAATACCGCTCCCAATGTTAATTACGCATCCGGGGCGTCCCGTGGCCGCTATCTGCAAATTCGCGGCATCGGTGAACGCAGCCAGTTTGTCGATCCCGTTAATCCGTCCGTCGGTGTTGTGCTCGATGGGATTGACGTCAGCGGTATTGGCGGTGCGGCGACGCTGTACGATATTCGACAGGTGGAAGTGCTGCGCGGTCCCCAGGGCACGCGCTTCGGCGCCAACGGCCTGGCGGGTATGGTCAATATTCTGTCCAATGAACCCACCGCAGAGTTTGCCGGTGCGCTGTCCAGCAGTTACGGAAATTATGGAGCCCGGAGCCTTGGCAGCGTGGTGAGTGGCCCGCTGGCGGATGGTTTGCTGGGCAGATTGGCGGTACAGCAGTATCGCAGCGACGGATTTATCGAGAACGACTTTCTGCGGCGGGATAACACCAATAACCGCGACGAGCTGACCGCTCGCGGTAAGTTGCGCTGGCACGCCCACGACGATTTGACGGTCGATCTCACCACCTTTTATGTGGACATTGATAACGGTTACGACGGGTTCAGCCTGGACAATACGCGGCACACCTTGTCCGATCAGCCGGGACAGGATCGTCAGGAAACCAGTGCCATCGCCCTGGCCACGACCTGGAGCGGCCACGAGTTGTTTGAACTGCTTGCCAGGGTCACGTACACGGACTCCAGCCTTGAATATGGCTACGACGAAGACTGGAGTTTTAACGGGCTCTGCACCGGATTGCCCTGCGAGGGCTGGGAGTACTCGTCCACCGACAATTACCAGCGTGAGCGCGATGCAACCCAGGTGGACGTGCGCTGGACCTCCACGGAGGCCGGCCGCCTCGGCGGTCACACCGACTGGGTGGCTGGCCTGTATTACGAGCAGCGCGACGAAGCATTGCAACGGAATTTTTTTGATTGGGTACTGTTTGTTCCCAATGCGGAATTCACCAGCACTTACGATACCGGTAACCTGGCGGTGTATGGCCAGTTCAGTACCCCGCTAAGCGAACGGGTTACGCTGACCCTCGGCACCCGTTGGGAACAGTTTGATGCGGACTACCGGGATAGTCGCGCTGTGCGGGCCTCCCCGCGGGACGATTTATGGGGTGGGCAGGCCAGTCTTGAATTCCATGTCAATCCCAACACCATGCTGTACGGTTTAATTGCCCACGGGTACAAAACGGGCGGGGTGAACGGTGAGGCACTGGGGCGCGCGAGAACCAGCGGATTTGGGCCATCCATCACTGCGTTTTTACAAGATCGTCTGGAATTCGACCGGGAAGCCCTGATCAATTACGAACTGGGCTTGAAGGGCAGTTATCTGCATGATCGACTGCAAACCCGCCTGGCCCTGTTTTTTATGGATCGTCGGGATGTACAGTTAAAAGGCTGGTATAACGAGGGGCAGCAGTTTGTGGAATATATTGATAATGCCGCCAGTGGAAAAAATTATGGCCTGGAAATGGAAACCCGCTGGCAGCTTAGCGACGTCCTGCAACTGTTCGCCAATATTGGCTGGCTCGATACCGAGATCGACGACTTTGTGGTTAACGTGGCCGACACATTGGTGGACAAGAGTGGTCGCGAACAGGCCCATGCGCCGCGCTATCAATTTAACCTGGGCGCGCGCATGGATTTCGGCGCGGGTTTTTACGCGCGACTGGAAGTAGAAGGCAAGGACCGGTTCTATTTTTCCGACAGCCACGACCAGCGATCCGACAGCTACGAGCTGGTTAATGGGATTTTGGGGTATAACGTAGCCCAGTGGGATTTATCCCTGTGGGGACGCAATTTAACCGACCAGGACTACGCGGTGCGGGGTTTCTATTTCGGCAACGACCCGCGCAAGTTTTACGCCGATGAGGCGTACTATCAATATGGCGAGCCGCGCGTATTTGGCGCAACCGCCACTTACACATTTTAATGGAAAAAAACGGTGCCGAATTGAACAGTTTGGGTCGGCACAACCGTTGGACGAAACTGATCAAGGAACTATTGGAGGGAGATAATGCAACTGACCGCCGAAATTAGCATGTACCCTTTGCAGGACCATTATATTGGGCCCATCGATGGTTTTATCGAGCGCCTGAACAGTTACGATCTGCGCGTGAAGACGTACCCCACCTGTACCGTGGTGGTGGGCGAACACGGCCAGGTGATGGCCGCACTTGGCGATGCCATGTTGTGGAGTCACAACGCTCAGGGCAAGGCAATTTTTGTCACCAAGTTTATTCATGACTATCAGGCCGTTTAACGAATGATTTTCATCCAGCAGGTGATGGTCCAGTTTGCCGACACCTCGGGGTGGGAGTTGCTAGCGGTGTTGTTGGCAATAGCCTATTTGTTGCTGGCCCTGCGGGAAAACAGCCTGTGCTGGTACTGCGCATTTGCCAGCACCGCGATTTATACGGCCCTGTTCTGGCAAGTAAGTTTGCTGATGGAGTCCGCGCTGAATGTGTATTACATGGGTATGGCGGTTTATGGCTGGCAGCAGTGGCGCCGTGGTGGTGCGTTACATCGCGGCGTGCAAATACGCGCCTGGCCAGTCAAAAACCATATAGCCGCAGGGGCTGCGGTGCTGCTGGCCGCGTGGCTATCTGGCACTTTTCTGACGGCATACACGTCTGCCGCCTGGCCCTACACGGATTCTTTTGTCACCTGGGGCAGCGTGCTCACTACCTGGATGGTGGCACAAAAAATTCTCGAAAACTGGTTGTACTGGATGCTGCTAGATGGTCTGGCCCTGATGCTATATATCGACCGGGGTCTGAATTTAACGGCGTTGTTATTCTTGGCCTATCTGATTATTGTGGTGTTTGGCTACTTTTCCTGGCGCAAGCAGATGGAGTCACAGCATGCCGCTTCCGGAGCGGGTACAGACCGCGGTTGACACCTGGGTGCATTGGTCTCTGCCGTTGCAAAGCCCGCCGCGAGTGATCAAACCGTTAACTGGTGGTCTGACCAACCACAGTTATCTGGTCAACGCAGATGGGCGTCGTCTGGTATTGCGTCTGAATGCCGAAAACGGCGCGGCGCTGGGGATTGACCGCCATCGCGAGGGGACAGTTCTCGCCGCCATCGCCGGGCAGGATTTCGCGCCCCTGGTAGTGTATTGCGCACCGCACGAACAGTTACTGGTGACAGAGTATATCGAAGGCGTGCACTGGTCGGCTCCCGAGCTGGCGCACAGCAGTGAAAAAAGCGCCGCGTTAATGGCGCTGATTGAACGTATCCATCACTGCGCGGTCGCGGGGCCAATGTTTGATTACGCAACCCATGTGCGCCAGTACTGGCAACAGTTATGTGCCGGGCAGGCACCGCTGCCCATACAAATCTATCAGTTGTATCGGGAGCTGGAGCCTCTGCTGGATACCTTTCAAACAGGTATGGGGCAAACTGTGTTGTGCCATCATGATTTGAGTCCCGCTAATATTGTCGAAGACGCAGCGGGGCGTTTGCTGGTGCTGGACTGGGAGTTCGCGGGTTGCGGAGAGCCGTTAATGGACTTCGCTACACTCTCCCAGGACTGGGGGATGACGGATCCACTGCCCGGTGACGCTGGTTGCGAAAGATGGCTTGTGGCCAGGAAAATTACGCAGTTTCTCCACCAGATTTGGCCGCTGTTGGTCACCGCTGGACGCTGATACAAGTCGATGGTGGTAAACTCATCGCCACCGCAAAGGCGGTTGCCAAATGCCGTGTTTGCAGATTGAATAGGGGTGTCGATACGGGTCGACAGGAGCTGGGGGATAAACACATGGGGCGCGTCTTGGACGGTACCCTGTGGCGCATAACGATAATGAGATCGCTACTAATATGGAACCACTCATATGGAACCGCTAAAAGGTATACGCATCGTCGAGGTTACAACTAACGCGTCCGGGCCGTTGGCCTCTGGTCTGCTGGCCGATCAGGGCGCGGACGTGATTCGGTTGGAAACCCTGGGCAGTGGCGACCCATCCCGGCAGGTGGGTGGCGTGCGCGGTGGTTTTACCGGCTACAACCTGTATTTAAATCGCAATAAGCGGTCGGTCGCGGTGGATCTGAAAAACCCGGCAATCCGCCCGGCGCTGGAAGCGCTGATCAAGACCGCTGATGTATTTGTACAAAACTCGCGTCCCGGAGCACTGGATCGTTACGGTTATGGTTACGCAGATTTGCATGACTTGAACTCAAATCTAATCTACGTGTCCATCTCGGGATATGGCGCAGATGGTCCCGGATCTGCAAACCGCGTGTACGACCCGGTCATCCAGGCGGTATCCGGATTCGCCATCAACCAGATGGACGCCGATGGCAACCCGCAACTGGTAAAGACCATCGTCAGCGATAAAATCGCGGCCTACACCGCAGCCCAGGCGATTTCTTCCGCGCTGTTCGCGCGGGAGCGCGGGCAGATTCAGGGCCACCATCTGGAGGTTTCCATGCTCGACGCGAGCCTGAGTTTTTTGTGGGCGGACGTGTTCTGGAATGACAGTTTTGTCGGTGAAGAAGGGGTGCAGCGCAAACCTCTGCTAGCGGATTTTTATCGCATCATTAAAAGCGGTGACGGGTATATCACCTGCATTGTCGTGGGGGATGAAGAATTTAAAGGTGCCTGTAGAGCACTGGAGTGCGAATCTCTGCTCGACGATGAACGTTTTACGACGTTGGTGGGACGGTTTACCAACTACGCGCCCCTGCTGGAGGAGTTTGAAAAAAGAGCGTTGCATTACACGAGTGATGCCCTTGTGGTGCGCCTCGACGCCCACGGCGTACCCTGTGCAAAAGTGAACAGCCGCGAACAGGTATTCACTGATCCGCGCGTTGTCCACGGGGGCAGTGTGATCGAATACGAACATCCCGCCGCGGGACGGGTACGGCAAGCCCGCCCGCCGGTTATTTTTGCGGGGGAGGCAGCGCGCGAGCCCACGCCGGCGCCCGCGCTCGGTCAGCACACCGATGAGGTGCTGTTGTCAGTGGGATGTAGCGCCGCGGACATTGCCGCCTGGCGTGCGGCGGGCGCCATAGGTTAAAGTAAATCGAGTAACCGGTCTGGCAGCACCGACCGGTCACCACAATTTAGCGTGATATGGCCGAGCTTACGGCCTGCCCGGGGTGCTTTACCGTAGCTGTGCAGATGCGCACCCGGTATCGCCAGGACGGCCTGAGGGTTGGGCATGGAGCCGATGAGGTTAACCATGGCGTAATGGCCCCGCACGCTGGTTTGTCCCAGGGGCAGACCGGTGACCGCCCGCAGGTGGTTTTCAAACTGGCTGGTTTCAGCCCCCTCAATGGTCCAGTGGCCGGAGTTGTGTACTCGCGGCGCAAATTCATTGGCCAACAGGGCATCGCCCACCTGAAAAAATTCCACCGCGATAACGCCCACGTAGCCGAGGGCGTCGAGCAGAAGTGAGGTCTGTTGTTCGGCTCGCGCCTGCATGGGGTCGTCGGTGGTGCTAAATGTCTGGAACAGCACGCCGTCGCGGTGGGTATTTTCCGCGAGGGGGTAGAACAGTGTTTCGCCAGACTGAGCTTTTACACCGATAGCGGATACCTCGCGCTCAAATTTCACAAACGCCTCGAGTATCGCGGCGCGCCCCGCCAGCTCCGACCAGGCATTTGTCACATCGATCTGATTGCGTAGCAACCACTGCCCCTTGCCGTCGTAGCCTTCAGTGCGGGTTTTCAGGATGGCCGGCAAACCCAGCTGCGCCACGGCCCCGGTCAGATCCTCTTCGGTCGCGACCGCCACGTAGTTAGCGGTGGCGATGCCCAGTTGGCGAAACAGGTTTTTCTCCACCAGTCTGTCCTGCGCGGCCTGCAGGGCTGCGGGGGGTGGAAAGACCGGTATTTTCTCGGCGAGGAACGCCAGACTGGTAGCGGGAACGTTCTCGAAGTCGAAAGTCACCACATCCACTTGTTGCGCCAGTCGGGTGAGTGCATTTCGATCGTCGTAGGGCGCCACCAGTAATTCACCGAGCGGCGCGGCGCAGGCATCGGGCGCGGGATCCAGAAACACAAAGCGATGGCCCAGAGGGTGGCCAGCGAGTGCCATCATGCGGGCCAGCTGGCCGCCGCCCAAAATGCCGATAATCACGCGGTTCAGTCTCGTGGATCGGGCTTGCCCAGCACTGCAGCGGACTGCGCCTGGCGATATTCGTTTAACGCGTCACGAATGGTGTCGTATTTGTTGGCCAACATGGCCGCCGCCAGCAACGCGGCGTTGACAGCACCTGCGCGCCCGATGGCCAGGGTACCTACCGGGATACCCGCGGGCATCTGCACGATGGAGAGCAGGGAATCAATGCCATTGAGGACTTTGGACTGAATGGGCACACCGAGTACCGGAAGCAGTGTTTTGGCGGCCGCCATACCGGGCAGGTGCGCCGCGCCGCCGGCGCCGGCGATGATGACTTCGAGACCGCGGTCCGCAGCAGTAGCGGCGTATTCAAACAGTTTGTCCGGGGTGCGGTGCGCGGACACCACTTCCACCTCGTGGGCGATGCCCAGTTGCTGGAGTACATCGGTGGTGTGTTTGAGCGTCTCCCAGTCCGAAGTAGACCCCATAATGACGCCAACTAATGCTTGCATACCCTTTCTCCGTATCTCGCGCCTGGCGTCAATCCCGGGGATCGTGCCAAAAAGCTGTGGTGTCCTGCTGCCGTACATTGTTCCTGATATTCGCAGCCTGTCTCCATTTACAGGGACCGTTGTCCCGGGGCAATAGCGCAGGCTTTCCGCGCAGTGTCCCGGGCAGGGCGGCGATGTTACAACGGCGCGCCAGCAAGGTAAACCGTTGGTTACCCGTCAGGAATCTGTGAGGTTTCTGCCGTTGCCTGGTTGGGGAATGTGATTGCCCATCAAATAAGACCATATGGACTCGAAGCGAGCTGGGGGCGGATCCGCCCGCACCAGTTAGAAGTTTTGGGGGAGTGATGCCAGATATAAAATGAACATGATTCAAGTTGAAGTTGATTCATATCAGAATACACTTCAGTCTGTACGTAACCCGGTTCGCTGTTCATGGAAGAGGGTCATGAAATAGATTGACAGGATTTATTCGGCCCGAGGGCTGTCGTCCAGGTCCCCGTCACCCTCGTCGTCGAGTTCAGAGTCGTCCCGCTGGTGAATCATACGGCCAAAAAAGACGCCCACCTCGAACAGTAGCCACATGGGGATTGCCAGCAGGGCCTGCGAAATCACATCGGGCGGAGTCAGTAGCATGCCGATCACAAAACAGCCCACCACCACGTAAGGGCGCTTGTTAGCGAGTTTGTCCGGTGTAATCACCCCGGTCCAGATAAGGATAATGGTGGCGATGGGTATCTCGAAGGCGATGCCAAACGCGAAAAATAGCTTTAATACGAAATCGAGATACCGGGAAATATCCGTCATAACCGCGACATCAGCCGGTCCAACGCTGGTGAAGAAGCCAAACACCAGTGGAAAAACCACGTAGTAGGCAAATGCCATGCCGCCGTAAAAGAGCAATAC
Organism: Porticoccaceae bacterium; assembly: GCA_041633885.1. Lineage (GTDB taxonomy): Bacteria > Pseudomonadota > Gammaproteobacteria > Pseudomonadales > Porticoccaceae > JBFJKD01. The sequence continues at coordinate 2,284 of JBFJMM010000065.1, read as the reverse complement.
GCTCGAAGCCATGATCGGCAGCACGATGTGTCGTTCTTTGCGGTACAGGCCGGGCGCGATAAAAGCCCAGGCCTGAAAGAGAATAAATGGCATGGCGGCAAATAAGGCCAGCACCATGGTTAATTTGAAGGGCGTTAAAAAAGGTGACGCCACTTCGGTGGCAATCATCGTGGCGTTTTCGGGCAGGTAAACCCGTAGCGGTTCCGAGACGAAGGTGTACAACTTATTGGCGAACGGGAACATGCCCACGAACAGCAATCCGACAATTACCAGAACCCGCAGCAGGCGATCGCGCAGCTCGATGAGGTGCGTTACCATCGGTTGCCGCTGGTCAGCTTCGGGCACGGAATCGTTCATGAATCAGGGCTCGCCCTTGTCTGCAGCGCCGGGTGTGGGCTCGTGGCTCAGTTGGTCATGGGGTTCGTCTGCCGTAGCGTCGGGCGGCGTAGAGGACGCCTCGCGGGTGGTTTCTGGATCCTGTTGATCGTCGCCGTCAAAGTCCCCATCGAAATCGGTAGCGTCCCCGTTGTCGGTAGAGCTGGAAGAAGTTTGCGTCTCCGCGTCAGACAGTCCCTGGTTCGTTTTATTGGTCTTGTTAAATGCCCGTTCCACCTGTTTGCGCTCATCCTCCAGGCGTTGCAGTAACTCCTGGTTGTGCAGGTCGCGGCGAATCTCATCCAGACCAAACTCCCGTTCCATGTCCGCGCGGGCATTGCTCAGGCTGCGCCGAATGCGACCGAGCCAGAAGCCGAGAAAGCGCACGGTTTCGGGCAACCGTTTGGGTCCGATAACAATCAAACAGACCACGGCGATTAGCACGATTTCAGAAAAACCCACATCAAACATAGGCTGGGAACCTGGCCCCTAGCGGCCCTCGAACTGGCGTTGTCGCGTTCAGGAAGTTTTGTCTGCGTCGCCTTGCGCGGTGGTTTTTGTCGCGTCCGCGGTGTTGGTCGCACCGGTCTCGTCCGCCGGATCCGTTTTTTCGGTTTTGTCTTCGTCGCTGGTCACAGCCTGTTTGAAACCCTTGATGGCGCCGCCCAGGTCACCGCCGATGTTCTTCAGGCGCTTGGTGCCGAAAATCAACATCACAATCACCAGAATGATCAGCAATTGCCAGATACTAATACCGCCCAGTCCCATAATTTTCTCCGCTAGTCTTTGCTGCGGCTGGCCTTTTCGTCCAGCCCGGAAATATCGAAACGGCGACTTAACTCCGCCAGTACAGCCTGCGCATTCTCCCCCAAGTGAGACAGCATTACCAGCGTGTGAAACCACAGGTCGGCGGTTTCGTAGATAAGGTCTTCCCGCTCGCCACTGACGGCGGCGTCCTTGGCGGCCAATAGCGTTTCGGCACACTCTTCGGCAACCTTTTCGAGTATTTTGTTCAGTCCCCTGGCGTGTAAACTGGCTACGTAGGACTGTTCCGGATTACCCGTCTTACGCGCTTCCAAAATGGAGGTGAGTTGCAGCAGCACATCGTTAGTGGTCGACTTTTCATTCATGGCTATGGTTCCGCTGTCCATCGGCTTCGGCTTTGCCTGTCGCATCTTCGGGCATCTTTGGCATCGGATATTTCAGCACCGGATCGACACTTTGCCATTGGCCGCTCTTCAACACTCGGTAAAAACAAGCCTGCCGCCCGGTATGGCAGGCGATACCACCTACCTGTTCCACGGTCAGTAAAATCGCATCGCTATCGCAATCGATGCGGATTTCCCGAATGGTCTGCACATGTCCGGAGGTTTCTCCCTTGCGCCATAAACTCTGTCGGGAGCGGGACCAATAGACGGCCCGACCCTCCGCAACGGTGAGAGCCAGGGACTCGCGGTTCATCCAGGCCATCATCAGTACCCGTTTGCTGGTAGCGTCCTGGGCGATGGCGGGCGCGAGGCCGTCGTTGTTCCAGGCGACAGCGTCGAGAAAATCCGTTTTATTATCGTTCATGGGCCAGTCTCGTTGCGGGCAGCACGGGGTGTGGCGGGAATTATGACAGTATCACCGGAGCAGTAACAACAGCGCACCAATCACCGCAAGCATCAGGCTCGTGGCCGGCATCTGCGCAATAGCCGGTTGCCACAGGCTGTAGGTGGAACCCAGGCCGATACCCAGGCCAGCGGCGCCCAACCAACGCAGATATTGTCGTCGCCGTGGTGGTGCGGTGGGGCGAACGGAGGCGGTGACGGTTTGATCGAGATGCTTAATTTGTTGTAGTGCCTGAAACAACAGTTGCGGTACCTGGGGGAATTGCTCCAGCCATTCCGGCCCGTGACGTTTAAGGGTT
>JBFJMM010000064.1:0-10265 GCA_041633885.1 Porticoccaceae bacterium | reverse complement strand
CCGGCGGTAAATGTCGACGTGCCCATTGATCCCTCCGGCACGGGTCTGTTTGTGGCCAAGGTGGCGCGCAAATCGGTGGCGGGTATCGGCGACTTTGTACCCTACGACATTACCCTGGAAAACAGCGGTGGGGGGGCGGCGGTAAATATACAGGTGACGGACACGCTGCCCCCGGGCTTTCGCTTTGAATCGGGTTCGGCGCGAGTGGGTGGACAGCGGGTAGCCGACCCGCTGGTGGATGACAAAGGGCGACAGTTGCTGTTCAGTGTGCCCAGCCTGGCGGCGGGCAGCAGTGTGGTGATTTCCTATGTGGCGCAGATTACCCCCGGCGCCAGACCTGGCGCCGCCTACAACACGGCCTTTGCCACGGACAGTTTTGCCGCTACGTCCAATGTCGCTCGCGCCAAGGTGGACGTGCGGGACGATTTTTTCCGCGACAAGACCTTTATTACCGGGCGAGTAGTCGACGGGGAGTGCGACGCCCTGGAAAGCCGCACTGCGCCGGGTCTGGAAAATGCCCGTATCTATCTCGAAGACGGCAGCTATGTGTTGACCGACGAATCCGGGCGCTTCCATTTTGAAGGGCTCACGCCGGGCACCCACGTGGTGCAAATCGATTTTGACAGTTTGCCGCAGGATTACGAAGTGCTGCATTGCGATCCCGATACCCGTAGTGCGGGGCGCAGTTTCAGCCGCTTTGTGGATATACAGGGCGGCTCCCTGTGGCGGGTGGATTTTGTTGTGAAACGCCGCCCGCCGCGCCAGTTTAAGGTGCTACAGCAACTGACCGTGAGTCGTACGCCGACGGGGGCGGATCTTCGTCTGATTATCAGCGGAGACGATATCGCGGTGACGGCGCTGCGACCGATCCTGATGTTGCCTCCCGGATTAACCTATGTCCCGGATAGTGCCATGGTGGATGGCGAACCGGTCTCCGCACCCCAGGCCCTCGGGGAAACCCTGACCTTTAATCTCGGGAACGTGCAAGGTGAAGGCCCATGGCGCCGGGATTTCCGGCTTCAGGTACAAGGCGCGTTTGCGACCCATAACGAGGTGATCGACACCAGTCTGAAGAGCATGGTGGCGTTTTTGGCGCAGGGTAAAACCAGGCGTTTGCCACCCGCCACTGCCGAGGTCGACCCCGCCAGTCGCGCCCGCATGGTCACGAACTACGCCAGCGGCGAAAGCCAACTGACCATCACCGAGGAATTTGACGAACCCGTGGCCACCGCCAAAAGCAGCCTGTTAGCCGCGGGTAAAGATCGCCAGAACAACGTCGCAGAAGAACATGCCGTACCCCGGGAGCCGGGTATTCACTGGCTGTTTCCCACGCCGGACTTTGTGCCGGCGATTGGTGCGTTGAAACTGTTTATTCAGCATTTGCCGGGTCAACGCGTTGATTTACTGCTCAATGGGGAGCCGGTAAATCGCCTAAATTTCTACGGCACCACCGTCTCCCCCGATAAAACTGTCGCCCTTAGCAAATGGCAGGGTGTGGACATAAAAATAGGCGACAACCGCTTTGTGGCCGAGGTGCGGGACGCCAGTGGCGCCACGATAGAGAGGCTGGAGCGCACGGTGCACTTTTCCGACGTGCCGGTCAAAGCCAAATTACTGGTGGATAAGTCGAAGCTGGTGGCGGATGGCAAGACACCACCGGTGGTTGCAGTGCAATTTTTTGATCGTCACGGCTATCCGGCGCGGCCGGGGGTGATTGGCGATTACAGCATTAACGCCCCCTACGAATCCCGGGAACGATTTAAGCGCCAGCAGCGCCAGAGCCTTGCGGTGGTCGAAAACGAACGCCCGCGGTTTGAAATCGGCGCGGGGGGGATTGGCTACATCGAGTTGCAGCCGACCACCGACGCGGGCGAGCTGGTGCTGCAATTTGATTTCGAAAACGACTACCGCGAAGAAGTGCGCGCCTGGTTGTCCGCCGGTCAGCGGGAGTGGATTTTGGTGGGCCTCGCCGAGCGCACCATCGGCCAGCATATGACCTCCGGCGACAAGGACGGTGTGAGTAATGCGGGTATCGACGACGGCGGTTTCAGCGACGGGCGGGTGGCCTTTTTTGCCAAGGGCACGATTCGCGGCGAGTGGTTGTTGACGGCCGCCTACGACACGGATAAACGCACCGGGGACAGTCTCAAACAGACCATCGACCCGGATAGTTATTACACCCTGTACGGCGACAATTCCTATCAGCAATACGAAGCGCCGAGCCAGAGAAAACTTTACCTCAAACTGGAAAAGAAACAGTTTTACGCCATGTTTGGCGACTTCGATACGGGTCTGAGCGTCACCGAGCTGGGGCGCTACAGCCGCACGGTGAATGGTGCCAAAATGGAATTTCGTGGCGACCTGGTGGAAGCCAACCTGTTCGTCACTGAATCCGAACAGGGTTTTGTGCGCCAGGAAATCCCTGGAGACGGTACGTCGGGTAAATATTTTCTGGGCAGCAGCGACGTGATTATCAACAGCGAAAAAATTGTCATCGAAACCCGCGATCGCCTGCACAGCGAGCGCATTATCAGCAGCGAAGTGTTGAGCCGACATATCGATTACAACATCGACTACGACGACGGCAGTCTGTTTTTTAAGCGACCCATCCCGACCCGGGATGATGCATTTAATCCAGTGTACATCGTCGTGGAATACGAAACCGCGGGCGGCACGGGTAGCGGTTATACCGGTGGTGGCCGGGTTGCGATAAAACCCACTGCAGATCTTGAAGTGGGCGTGACAGCTATTCACGAGGCGGGCGGTGCCCGCTCCGGCGATCTCGTGGCCAACGATATCACCTTACAGGTCAGCGACAACACGGAGCTGCGCATTGAGGCCGCGCGCACCGATCAGGACGATAAACAGAGCGGTGTAAGTACCAGCGGTGACGCTTATTTGGTGGAACTGGAAACCCGCAGTGGACAGGTAGAAAACCTGTTGTATGCCCGCCAGCAGGACGCGGAGTTTGGCCTCGGTCAGCAGCGTGCCGCGGAAGGTGGCACCCGCAAAGTCGGTAATATGATGACCTATCACCTGAATGATCACTACGAATTACGCGCCGACACGTTCCGTCAGCAGGCGCTGGAAAGCGACGCTGTCCGGGAAGTGGCGGATGCGCTGCTGGAGTACGACAACCTGGAGCAAACCCGCGCCTACACGGGGCTGCGCATGGCGCGGGATAAGTTTGACGATGGGGATATACGTAAATCCAATCAATTGTTACTGGGGGGTGCGTACGGTATTTACGACAACCGGGTAACCCTGCACACCGACGCGGAAATCGGGGTGGGTGGTGGCGGCGCGGACAACGACAGCGCGGATTTTCCCAATCGGGTGGTGGTGGGAGCGGATTATAAACTTACGGAGTATCTCGACCTGTTTGCCGCCAACGAGTGGACCTGGGGCGCCGACCGGGACACGGAGAGCAGCCGCGCCGGAGTGCGGGTCCGGCCCTGGGCTGGCGCCGAGATTAATACCTCACTGGAACAGCAGGCCACGACGGATGGGTCCCGGCTGTTTGCCAATCTGGGGGCCCTGCAAAACTGGCGGATCGACGATCGCTGGACCATGGATTTCAGCCTGGATCGCAGTCAGGCCGCTACGGGACCAGAGGCCGGACCTGGTACCGGGTTGCGGGAATTTAATCCTCAGGTGGCCCCGGCCAGCGGCAGTCGCGAGGATTATACGGCGCTCGCCACGTCCCTCGGTTATCGCCTTGATGGCCGGGAGTGGTTGGGTCGTCTCGAATGGCGCGACAGCGATACCGAACAAAAATGGAACGCCAGCATGGGTTGGCTGCAGGAACTGGACGAGGGCTTTACGTTTGCCAGTGGCATCAACCTCAACCAGACTGATACGGTGGATGTGGGGCGCGGCGTGCTGGCCGATGCACGGCTGCATCTGGCGTATCGGCCCACCGGTGGGCGCTGGACGGTACTCGAGCGCATGGATTTTATCCACGAGGATATGCCAGGCCTGGACAACGGCGGCTTTGTCAGTCGCCGCATGGTCAGCAATCTGCTGGCCAACTATCGCACGGCGACCTACCAGTGGAATGTCCACTGGGGTTTAAAGTATGCGATGGATAAAATTGATGGGGAGCGCTACGCGGGATTTACGGACCTGTTTTTACTGGAGTTCAGACGGGATATTGGCGAGAAGTGGGACTGGGGTTTACACGGCGGCACTTATCACAGTTGGGCCGCCGATGTGTTGGATTTGAATCTCGGCGCCTCCCTGGGCTATTCGCCGGTCACCAATGTGTGGGTGTCTCTCGGTTATAATTTCGTTGGTTTTCGTGACGACGACTTCAGCGGTGCGGATTACACGGCGCAGGGCGTATTCCTGAAATTCCGTCTCAAGGTGGACCAGTTTACCCTGCGGGATCTGTGGAACGATCCGAAGTAATCGCACCACCCTTATTGCTTGCGTAGTAACTGTTTACGCAGTGCGCGCAGCAGACGTTTTATTTTTTCAGCATTTTCCGGACCCATGCGCAGCATTTGTTTTTGTGCCAAGGACAACTTTTCCAGCGCCGGATCGGCAAATGTGTAGAGTACCCCCTCCAGCTTAAGCTCTATGGGTGAACCCACGTCGGGTGTGGCCAGCAGCACATCGATGGCGCGCATGGTGGCGGCGCCGAAATCTTCGCCGGGATAGCCCAGTTGCCCATAGGCGCTTTCCAGGAGCGGCCGCAGCAGATCGAAGATTTTTGTTAATTTACGAGCGTCGAGGCTGGCCAGCAGGTTGACCAGTTCGTCATAGCGCTGGAAGTTGGGGGTATCCAGCCACAGTTTCCCACCCACATTGCTAGCGACGAATTTTCCCGGCAGGGGGGGCAGCGGGATCATTTTTTTCAGCGTGCGCCCGCGGGACAGGCCGTCAATGATAGCGGCCGCGCGCTCCAGCAGATGATCCGCCTGCAACCAGGCGTGGTAGTCGGGATCCGCGCTCAGGGCGAGCAATTGTGCGCGGGTAAACCCATCGCTGTCCGCCAGCGTGGGCAATGGTGGCGGTGCAACCGTTTCGGTCGCGGGCGCGGTGCGCACTGGAATCTCTACTTTGGGCAGCTGTAACGCGTCGGCTACTGGTCCGGGGTCCGGCAGGGATTCCAGCACGGTCACGGGACGGTCCTGGTCCTGATCAAAATACTGGTACATCCAGTAACCGCCAGCGGTGAGCAACAGCAGCGCAATGAGCAGCAATATCTTTGGTGCGCGACCGGTGACGGGCGCTGTTTCGGTGGGGCGGTCTTCGGATGACACCTGCATACAATTTCCTCGCTGTGGTCGGTTGCGCGTTAGCCAGGCACTTTCGATTCGGGTTGAGTTTGCGTTGTGTTTTATTAGTTTAGCGTGCCGTAGCAGCGTCGGCATCGGTGGAATAATACGCCTCGAGTTGCCGGCCATCCACCGTTGCGTCGCTCAACACGATTTCATAGGTTTCGCCATCTTCCTCTTTCTGCCATAGCTTGACCAGCAGGTAATCCCACTGGGGAGCCAGCCAGAACAGGGTTTCCCGTTCCCGATCTTCGCGAATGCGTCGCAACTGTACGGTGTTGATTTTCCCCAGCGCGGTGTCGAGTACCTGCTCGCCGGTGGCTGCAAAACAGTAATCCTTTACTTTGCCGCGCATCAATACCTGGTAGCAATATTTACCCTGCGCGGTGACGAGGTCTCTGCTCAACTGCAATTGATAACCCAGTGGTCCGTAATAATTGTCCAGCTTTGGAATTTCCCGGTGCTTCTTTTTTGCATCGTACAGGGCCAGTGCGCGGGCGCGATCGATCACGAGGTTTTCCCTGCGTGACACACCAAAAAAACGCCGTTGTGAACTGTAGCCGTCGATCAGTATGCGACCGTCCCTATCGATGTGAAATGTCTCCAGCTCGCGCATATTTCCGAGCCAGTTTTTAGCGGTTACCGTCACCGCGTAGCCGTCCGCAGTACGGGACAACTCGCGGGTCACATCGATGGGCATGCCGTTAAACGTTGCGGAGTAGGTGGCCACATAGTTTGGTATCCCCGGGGTTTCTCCCCCGGCCAGCGCGGTGGCCCAGGTCAGCAATAACATCGAGATTATGCGCATGTTGGTGTCCGAGATTGCACAGCGTGAATTAGAAAGCGCAGACGGCGTAACGTTCAAGATTCATTGCGCACCGCCTGATCGACAGGATGATAGCGCCAGCCACCAGGCGGCAGGCGCTGCCCGTCCAGGAGTGCCTGATTGTGCCGCCACGTCGCTCGACCGGTGCAGCACCAGTGCACGGCCAGAGGCAGGATGAGATGTTCCAGCTGTCCGACCCGGGCAGCCAACGAGCGGGCGGTGTCGTGTTTCTCGACCGGGGTGGCGGCCTGAATAATGGCCGGGCCGGCGTCCAGATCGGTATTGACGAAATGCACCGTCGCGCCAGCCTCCTGGTCGCCGTTGTCGATGGCCTGTTGATGGGTGTTAAGCCCCGGGTATTTTGGCAACAGGGAAGGGTGAATATTGATCAGCCGATCGGCAAAAACACGAATAAAATCCCCGCTCAGAATGCGCATAAACCCCGCCAGTATCACCAGGTCGACGCCGTGCGGAGAGATTGCCTGTACCAGCGCCGCGTCGAACAGCGCGCGCTCGGCATAACGCCTGTGGTCGATTATCTGGGTGGCGATTCCCGCCGCGCGGGCGCGGGTCAAACCCGGCGCTTCGGGCACATTGCTGATGACCAGTACGATGCGGGCGTTCAACTGGTGCGCGGCAATGGCGTCGATTAACGCCTGCAGGTTGCTGCCGTTGCCGGAAATCAGAACCGCGAGGCGTGCTGGCGCGGACATGTGGATAATATTTTCAGGCACACCGGGCAGGGCGGGTCATGGACTACTCGAAGCTCACCAATGCATCGCCGCTCCCGGCATGGGCGATGGAACCGATCAAGCGCGCTGATTCGCCGGCGGCGGTTAGCAGTGCCATGGCGCGCTCCGCCTCCGCGGCGGGAACGCAGATCACCATGCCGATACCGCAATTAAAAGTGCGGTGCATTTCGGTGATATGAATATTGCCCGCCTGCTGCAGCCACGTAAAAACCGGCGGCAGAACCCAGCTGTTGGCGTTGAGTACGGCCCTGGTTTGGGGCGGCAGCACGCGGGGCAGGTTTTCCAGCAGTCCGCCACCGGTAATGTGGGCGACAGCGTGCACCGGACAACTGGCAATTAACTTCAGCAGGGCCTTAACGTAAATGCGGGTGGGGGCCAACAGTGCTGCGGCGAGGGTGCCGCCGTCGAGGGAAACTTCTTCGGCACGGGTACCCGTAACCTCGAGGACCTTGCGAATCAGGGAAAAACCGTTGGAGTGCGGCCCGCTGGAATTCAGACCGATCAGCGCGTCCCCCACGGACACCCGGGAACCGTCGATAATCTGGTCCGCTTCCACGACGCCGACGCAAAATCCGGCCAAATCGAAATCCTTGCCCGCGTACATGCCCGGCATCTCGGCGGTTTCGCCGCCCACCAGTGCACATCCGGCCAGTTCGCAGCCGCGGCCAATGCCGTCTACCACCGTCGCGGCGGCCTCCACATCCAACTTGCCGGTTGCGTAATAATCGAGGAAAAACAGGGGCTCCGCGCCGCTCACCACCAGATCATTCACACACATCGCTACCAGGTCGATGCCCACCCCGCCCAGTTCACCCTGGTCGATGGCCAGGCGCAGCTTGGTGCCCACCCCGTCGGTGCCGGACACCAGAACCGGTTCGCGATAGCCCGCGGGAATTTTGCACAGTGCGCCGAAGCCACCCAGTCCCGCCATGACCTCTGGCCGTCGGGTGCGCAGCGCCACGTCTTTGATGCGCTCCACGAGCGCGTTGCCAGCGTCGATATCAACGCCGGCGTCTTTGTAACTGAGGGAGGGCGGGGTTTGACTCATGGGACTGGTCCGAGGGAAAGGCGGTATTTTAGCCCGACCGGTGCGGATTGTCAGTGTAGATTGTCAGTGCGGATGGTTCCCGTTGACTGGCCACGCGAATATGGGTACGGCGCAGCGCACCTGATACAATCGCGCCATGAAAATGTACAGTCTTAAACCATGGCGTTGGGCGTTGGCCGTTAGTGTCGGTTTGTGGGCAGCAGCTGTTGCCCAGGGCGCCCCGGTACAGAACCTGTATTCGGCCACGGTACCCATCGCCGCTCAATCCGAAGCGGAACGGCGCAAAGCGGTGCGTCAGGGGCTGGCGGATGTGTTGGTAAAAATGTCCGGCAGCCGGGGGGTACTGAACAACGCGGCGGTGCGTGCGGCCCTGTCCGAGTCCGAATCCTACATGCTGGAATTTGGCTACGCCACGCAGGTTGGCGCGGACGGGAGTCCCCGCAACGCGCTGACAGCCCGCTATGCCGCGCCTCTGGTCGATCAGTTATTGCGGGAGCAGCAATTGCCGATCTGGCCCGCTAACCGGCCGGAGTGGGTGGTGTGGGTGGTTATTGATCGACCGGCGGGATTGCAGTTTGTCGCCGCGGACGGCGATGCCAATCTCTACGCCCAGCTGGGACAGGCCTTCGCTCGGCGCGGGTTGACCTATCACTTACCGCTACTCGATTTGCAGGATCAGTTAACCCTCAATACGGAGCAGGCGTCGAATTTCGACGCCGCCGCCCTGCACACTGCGGCGGGGCGTTACGGGGCGGAATACGGTTTTGTGGTGCGTTATGGTCGGACCCCATCTGGATGGCAGGGCGGCTGGTTATTGGCCGGCGCGGGCGGCGGCGAGACCGGAACGGTGTCGGCGCAGAGCCTGGATGAGCTGGTGGTGGCGGCGCTTGATGCCGCGGTGGATCGTTTTGCGCCACGCTTTGCCTACGTCAGCGGCGGCAGTCAGACCCGCGCCACGGTGGTCCTGGAAAACATCGACAGGTACCAGCGTTATGCGGACGCGCTGGCCCTGGTGCAAGCCCTCGAAATGGTTTCAGATGTCCAGGTCACCAAGGTCGAGGGCGACCTGCTGCACCTGTCGGTGGACGTGGAGGGAGCAGCGGAAAATTTATTGGCCGCGCTCCAGCGGGCTGCGACCCTGACGCTGGTTGCGCCGTCGGATCCGGGGCTTTCATTCCAGCAGCCGACGCCGAACAGTTATCGATTTCGCTGGCACGGAGCGGCGCGCTAGATTATGAGCAACCAGCTCGTTTTGCCCATTGGCCTGCCGGACAACGCGCGTTTTGCAAATTTTCTGACCACGGGCGATTCCGCCCGTGCCCAGGCCGTGAATTTGTTGCGGCAGGTGGATCAGGGTGAGCCGTCGTTCCTGTATCTGTGGGGTGGTTCGGGCAGCGGCTTGAGTCACCTGTTACAGGCCGCCGGCAACCACTGCCACGACACGGGCGCAACGGTGCAATACCTGCCCCTGGACCAGGTGCTCGACTACGCGCCGGCGGATGTGCTCGCCGAGCTTGAGCATCTGGATCTGGTGTGCCTCGATCAGTTGCACCGGGTGTGCGGCAATACGGCCTGGGAGCAGGCGCTGTTTCATTTTTATAACCAGCAACGGGCCGCTGGCGGACGCTTACTGGTAGCTGCCAATTGCGCCCCCCGGGAACTGAATCTGCATCTCGAAGATTTACGCTCGCGACTGGCGTCCGGGGTAGTGATTCACCTGGCGGATTATACGGATGCGCAAAAATTGGCTATTTTACAATTTCGGGCGGCACAGTTGGGGCTGGAGCTGGCAATGGACCCGGCGCGCCTGATATTGCACCGCGCGGCGCGCTCGACGGGGGCGCTGATCGCGTGCTTGCAACAGCTCGATCGGGCGGCGTTCGCGCAGCGGCGCAAGCCGACCGTTCCGTTTATCAAGCAGGTATTTGGCTGGTAGCTACCTTATTTGACTGCAAAGTACGTGCAAACCTTAAATATCCGTGCATTCCGCGCAGTGCGCATAGATGCCCCGCGGGTCGTTCAGGTTAAGCAGCGTGGACAGTTGTCGGGTCAGTGTTTTCAACTGCGGTACCAGCGGTGCGGATAGCCAGTGTGCCACCTGCGCCGGCAATCCCATCGATTGTGCGGCAAAACCGATCCGCGCCGCGCCCTCGCTCAAACGCATCAGTAGCTGGTCTTTGAAGGTGAGTGGGCGACGCAAATAATCCACGCGGTACTCGCTGATTTCCGCCAGCGTTGCCGCCGATCGAATGGCATCCTGTAAATTACCCAATTCGTCCACCAGGCCCAGTTCCTGCGCCTGTGTCCCGGTCCACACGCGTCCCTGGGCAATGTTGTGTACCGCCTGGGTGGTCTGG
>JBFJMM010000063.1:0-10405 GCA_041633885.1 Porticoccaceae bacterium | reverse complement strand
TCCTCGCCCGCGTATACGAGACTATTGTCTTGCGCACGCCGTTGCGTCCCGGCGAACTGATACAGCGGCGGGTGCACGGTATCGGTGGTGATGTCGTGGATGGGGGGTGCCCGAAACCCCACCACGCCGACCCGTGCCAGGACAATCGCAACCGGGATGGCACACACCACCAACAGCAACAACCAGCGACCAGTATCCTCACCCCGCACCATCGCCATAAACACCGCGAACCCCGCCGCCACGACTACCAGTGCACAGCCGAGCAAACCGAGTCCGTAAGCGCTAAAACTCACCCTGAAGGGCAGCCATGCAAGGCGAAAGCTCAGCACGCCAAACAGCATTACCAGGAAACTAACCCATCCGGCTCGATAAATCAGCGTGGCGATCACGGTTACTTCTCCTGTTTGACCAGTTGCAGGGACAGGGAATTAACACAATAACGCTGACCCGTCGGCTGTGGGCCATCTGCGAACACATGACCCAGATGAGCACCACAACGACTACAGGTAATTTCGACGCGGCGCATACCCAGACTGTCGTCGGCCTCTTCGTCAATACTGGCCTCGTCGATCGCCGCATAAAAACTCGGCCAGCCGCTGCCGGAATCGTATTTGGTGGCGGCATCGAACAACGGTGCCGCGCAACAGGCGCAGGTATACACCCCGGGGGAGGTTTCGTGGTAGTAGGCTCCGCTGAAGGGGCGCTCCGTGCCTTTGCCCCGGCACACCTGAAATTGCTCAGCTGTCAGCTTATTGCGCCAGTACTGTTCATCTTTCTTTCGCCAATCGTCCATTCAAGCCTCCTGGTGGTATCCACATATGCCGGCGGGTCAGCGGGTGATAAATTTTCACGGGCGCGCTGTTCGCAGGTAGTCGTCAAACCCGGCATTTAAGCTACAATGTCATTTTTACGCGCCCCCGCGGGAATTGGCAAGCTATGCGACATATTCAAAAATCCACCAAACTGGATAGCGTCTGTTATGACATTCGCGGTCCGGTCCTGGACCACGCCAATCGCCTCGAAGAGGAGGGGCACCGTATTCTCAAGCTGAATATTGGCAACCCCGCGCCGTTTGGCTTTGAAGCGCCCGATGAAATCATTCAGGACGTCATCCACAACCTGGTAGCCGCACAGGGCTACAGTCACTCCAAAGGTGTTTTCAGCGCGCGCAAAGCGGTCATGCAACGCTGTCAGATTCAGGGCATTGCCGATGTCGAGATCGAGGATATCATTCTCGGCAATGGCGTCAGCGAACTTATCGTGATGTCGATGCAGGCGCTGCTTAACGACGGCGACGAGGTGCTGATCCCCTCCCCGGATTACCCCCTGTGGACCGCTGCTGTTAACCTGTCCGGCGGTCACCCGGTGCACTACCGCTGCGACGAAGGGAACAACTGGCAGCCGGATCTGGAAGATATCCGCGCAAAAATCACCGACAAAACCCGCGGGATTGTGGTCATCAACCCGAACAACCCGACGGGCGCGGTGTATAGCGAACAGACCCTGAAAGACATTGTCGCCCTCGCCCAGGAACACGGGTTAATTATTCTTGCGGACGAGATCTACGACCGTATTTTGTTTGACGACGCTGTCCACGTCCCGCTGGGCAGTATCGCCACCGATGTCCTGTGTGTCACCTTTAACGGACTTTCCAAGAACTATCGCCTCGCCGGATTTCGTTCCGGCTGGCTGATTATCAGTGGCGCAAAGCATCTGGCGCGCAACTATATTCAGGGCATTGAAATGCTTGCCTCCATGCGCCTGTGTGCGAATGTGCCGGCAATGTACGCCATTCAGACCGCATTGGGGGGCTATCAAAGTATCAACGATCTGGTCAAACCCGGCGGCCGCTTTTACGAACAGCGCGAACTCGCGTGGAATTTGGTTACCCAGATTCCCGGTGTCAGTTGCGTCAAACCCCAGGGCGCGTTGTACCTGTTCCCCAGACTGGATCCGGAGGTTTACCCCGTTCAAAACGACGAACAGCTGGTTCTGGAACTGTTGCTCCAGGAAAAGTTGCTATTGGTGCAGGGTACCGCATTTAATTGGATCGACGAACAACATTTCCGCATGGTATTTTTGCCCCGCGTGGACGAACTTGAGGATGCCATTGGCCGCCTCGACGAGTTTCTAAGACGTTTGCGCCAGGGGTAAACCGAACGCCGGCGCGGACAAACACGGAGAACCGCAGCGATGCATGAAAAAGTCGAGACAGCTGAAAACAGCGATCACAAACAGGTGACCACAGATAATCAGCCCGTGGCCGCACCCCGGGTAGCGGATTTTAACGGTGCTGCACTGCTCGACGAAAACGGCAAGGAAGTGCCCATTACGGAAACCATGGTGCAACAGGCCATTGCGGAGCTGCAACAACCCGACGGAAACTGAACTCCGGACCGCCGTACCTTCATCTACCACGCCCCACCGACTATTTAGCTTAGCGTTGGTTTTCACCTGTAACCACGAACCCAACCGCCTCCAGGTCCTTCGCCGACGCTGAATTAACACCTGCGGATATGCGGTAATAACTGAATTCACGGCGTTGCGCGCCCTGGCGTCGCAACTGATCAAACGCCGCGCCAACGTCCGTATCCGGCTGCGTCAAGGTGGTCAGCATACGCCGGTGATCGCCACCAATATCCCAGGTCGACAGGACGGTTGTGGTGAAATCGGCACACGCGGTCGCGGCCACCGAAGTCACATTGGTTCGCCTTCCCGTGGTGGTCACCTCGCACGCCTGCCACTGACAAAAAGCATCGCGAATCGCCAGGGTGCCAGCCAATCTGCCCTCGACACTGTACCCGGCGATATGGGGTGTCCCCAGCAGGACCAGGCCCAGTAGCTCAATGTCAATATCGGGTTCGGACTCCCACACATCGAGTATTACCCCTAACTCGGCGCCACTCGTCAAATGCGCCCGCAGCGCCCGGTTATCGACGACCGCCCCGCGCCCAGCGTTAAGCAGTACGGTGCCCGGGGCTAGTCGCTCCAGCACATTCCGATCGATCAGGTGCCAGGTGGGGTGCGGCCCACCGCGGGTCAACGGGGCGTGCAAACAAATAATCTCACAGCAGAGAATGTCTTCGAAACTAACCTGATCGGCGATTCCCTCGCCATCGAGAAAGGGATCGTACACGCGGCAGGAAACCCCGAGTTGCGTCAGACAGCGGTACAGGCGACCGCCCACCTGTCCGCAACCGACAATGCCCACCGTGCGTTGACGCCAATCTGGAACACCAGCACAGAGCGCGGCGACAACGTATTGCACCACCGCCCTGGCATTGCACCCTGGCGCATTGGCAAACTCGATACCCCGGGCCGCTAGATATGCCTGGTCGACATGATCAGCGCCGCTAGTGGCGCTGCCGACAAATTTCACGGGGCTGTTTTTCAGCAGCCTGGCATCCACCCGGGATACGGAACGCACCAGCAACGCGTCGGCATCCCTCAGATCAGCCGCGCAAATCTCCCGCCCCCTCAGGGCCACCACGTCGCCAAAAGGGGCAAATAGTTCGCGTACATTGACCATGTCCTCGTCCGCAACGATTTTCATCCCCCGTTCCCCCGCCGCTCAGGCACTGGCAATGCCGCGCCGCGCACTCCGCCAGATGGACGCACCCGGTCAGGCCCCATCGCCCACCGCCTCGCCGTGCAATTTGATTACAGCAGTGCGCAGGCCGTCGAGACCGTATTCCTCACACAGGGCCAGGGCCGCTGGCAGTTCAAAACCACTCCAGCACGAATCCGCCATGTCGAGAGTCTCCGGCGCTTCAGCCACCAGAGTCGCAAGGCGGCGGCTGAGTTGCAACTGGCGAGTAGAGCGCGACAACTGCCCCGCGATACGGGCGGCGCCTCGGAAGGCCATAGCCGCGACCCGCTCGGGGGCAGCCAGCATTTCATTCAGAGTCGCAAATTCCTGCAACAGCGCGCGCGCCGTTTTTACCCCCACCCCCGGGACGCCTGGAATATTGTCCGACGGGTCACCCACCAGGGCCAGATAGTCGGGAACCCGCTCCGGGGCAAAACCCCAGTCCTGTACGAACTGTTCGCGGGTAATGGGGGCCTTGCGTCCGTAATCCCACAGGCAATCACCCCCACCCAGTAATTGCGCGAGATCCTTGTCGCTGCTCACCACCACCGCGTTGTGCCCATTCTGGCGGCCGCGCCGGGCATAGGTAGCGATCAGATCATCTGCTTCGTATTCATCACTCGCGCAGGTGGCGATACCGAACGATTCTGCGACCGCGCGACAGGCGGCCAGCTGAAATGCCAGCGCCTCGTCAGGTAACACTCGGTTAGCTTTATAGTCGGGATACCAGCGGTGGCGAAACCCCGTGCCCAGGCTCTCGTCAAAGGTGGCGATAATGTGAGTGGGCCTCTCCCTGGTCATCAGGCGCAGTATAAACCGCGCAAACCCATAAACAGCTTCCGTGGGCAGGCCAGAACAGCTTTGCCACAGTGGCTGGTAGGCAAAATAACTGCGAAAAATATAAATAGAGCTGTCGATCAGATACAGGGGCGGTCGGGCGCCACGGGTTGTCATCACAGGGCGTCCCGATCGTAGCGCCTGGCGAGCAAGGGATTACCGCGCCCGCGGATGTTAGCCAACCGGTGGGCAAAACGTGCGGCACGGGCCGGCAAACCCGATTGGCAGTAGCGCAGCACCTGTGCGTACACCCGATCCGCAAACTCACTACCCTCCGCGCCGTTGCCACCCCCCCCGCAACAGCCGTGCAGGTTGTCGGTGCTCAGTCGAAAGCGTAGCCCCAGCGCCTCGGAGAATATCCACTCCAGCGCCTGCGGCTTCACTTCCACCGCCTCGAAGGCGCGTTGCTGTTGCCGGTCCCGTCCATCCGGGGCGTACCAGTACCCAAAATCCACCTGCCCACGCCGCTCCCTGCCGGCGATACACCAATGTGCTGTCTCGTGCAGCGCGCTGGCCACATAGTCGTCCCGGTAGACCAGGCGATGATGCGTCGTATCATGGTGCGCGGGGAGATACATGGGCTCCGCCCCACCACCGCACAGCCGCGTGTTGTAGCGCCGGTAAAAACAGGTTTCGAATAGTGTTTCCACCAACTGCGCACTACACCCGGCGACCTCCCAAGGGTTACTACCAGCGGCCATCGGTTTCATCCAGACAGGGGGTGGCGACTAACCGCGCGTAATACTCGTCGCTGAGAAAGGCCCGTCCCGCGAGAAGATGCTCCAGGTACCAGCGCGCGGGCAACAACTGGTTATCGATGCTGGCCGGATTCGCCACATAGGTCCAGGCGGGACACAACCCTGCGGCCGTCTCGATCAGAAAATATTCCCGGCTGTAATAAACGGGCGTACCCTCGTGGGGATCGAGTCTGGCTATTTCTCCCTGATCCGCCAGTTGATAGAGAACACCCTCTACCCGCTCCTCGGGCGCATAGACAATATTGGCGCAGGCCCAGGTGGGATTGTGCCGCGAACGCTTGTTAAAACGCAGTCCAAACCCGGATAGCCGACCCGACACCGCGCCACTCACCCGCAGCTCTCTGGCCCGCATGCGCGTAGCATCCATGTTGGAGCCATAGGCAAAATAGTAGGTCATCTCGCTTACCGCTGTGCAGAATTCAAATGCGGAGTTAAAAAAAATGACACAAGGTATTGTGCTTTTGAAACTTGGAGAGTACCTTATGTAGTGATTAACGGGTAGTCGCCTGACGCAACTGGTGGCTGCACACCGTCTGATCTACCGACCGCGACAGCCAGGAGCGTATATTATGACTGCCTCTAGCGTGTGTCACAATATAGACAATGTGGTCGACCTCTTCACCCGCAAACCCTACACCGATCGTCATCTGCGTCGCTTTATCCGCCTGGCCCCAGAAATCGACGATCTGGAAATGCTGTACTCCAACGATGCCCACCCGGACAAGCTGTTTACCATCAAGATACTTTGTTGGGCACTGCGCGAGGATGGCGAAATTGAAGGCATGGTGCCGTGGCTTGATCAACTGGCCTGTTGCACCGAACTCAACGATCCTCTGAACGGCCAGTGGGAGGGTTATTACGACCCTGCTATCGACGACGTCTTCTTTGAACCCCCTATCCACAAGGCGCTGGAACTCGAAACCGCGGCGGAGTACTACGACCATATTTGCACCACCGCCAGCGATATCGTGCAGGAGATACCAGATACCATCGGCACCCACGCGGTGTTTTCCGACGACGGCTTCAAAACCCTGACCCTGAAGGAGATCATCAGTTGGCGACTGCACCACGACGGTACTCTGGCCGGCATGGTTGCGGATGACCACAAGGTTATCTCGACGCCCGTACTACCCCGCGACCCTTGCCTGCTCCCAGCCCCACAGGACCCCGGTTTTCGATATTACTTTCAGCACCATATCGCCAATAAAATCAAGGCGCAGGACCCGGAAGCCCTGGCGGCGATCTCCATGCTGGTGGATACCTGACCATTGTGCTTTTTGAATCTAATTTTTGCGTATGTAGTACAGGTAAGTGGTTCCAGATTGGCAGTGTTCCAGTAATTGGTAACCCAGAAACCGACAGAATTTGGGAATATCTCTGGTAGTGGCCGGATCCGTGGCAATCACTTTGATCACTTCGCCCTCGAGCAATCCACGCACCGCACCGTGCAACATCATGACCGGTTCGGGGCAACGGGTACCGGAGGTGTCCAGTTCGTGATTAAACCTGATGTCCATGCGATAATTTTCCCAGAACTCGTCCGCCGGGTGAAGCACTGTATAGCGCAATCCGGCGCGATGGCAAACGCCTCACTAGACAGCTGTAACTAAGACCATGATTACCGTACTGATCGAACGCCACATCGCCCCTGGCATGGCCAGCACCTACGAAAATTTTGCCCGGCAGATTATCCAGGCCACCGTATCCATGCCGGGGTTTATCTCCGGTGAGTCATTAAAGGCTATCGATGCGCCGGAAACCCGCTACATTATCGTCAAAATGCAAAATATTGCCGACTGGCAGCGCTGGCTGGTATCCCCGCAACGCCAGGAACTGGTGGCGCTACTGGCGCCCGTACTGCGCGAGCCTGAAAAGATTTCTCTGCTGACCCATTAACTGCCGTGGTGAGCTGAATCGAGGCCGGATATAAATTTTGCGGTGGCGGTTGCCGCCTGCGCAATTAATGTCTGCTGGGTTAACCCTGACGCTCGTGTGGGCCTGAAATCGTGATCACCGCTTTGTAACCAGCTGAGGTTCAGCGCGCCTGACAGGGGTTGCGCCGCAAGTTCCTGTGGACCACCGAACGGGTCCCGAGCGCCCTGCAGGATTAACGCGGGGGTCCGCAGCCCACGCAGATGTTCTGTCCGCATCTCGGCAGGTCGGCCCGGCGGGTGAAACGGATAACCAAAGCAACACAAACCCGCCGCACCCAATTCGTCGGCGACCATACTGGCCATGCGCCCGCCCAGGGATTTACCGCCGATTATCAGGGGCCTTACCGTTGCGGATTCGCCGGCCACAGAACGGTAAATATCCCGCCAATGCTGCAGCAGTAACGGTTGCCGGTCCGGGGGCCGCCGCTTGCCATGTTCCCGTCTCCACTGCATATAGGGGAACTCGAAGCGGATCACCGTCACCCCTGCCCGATTCAACGCCGCGGTCAGCCATCCCATGAAATCACTGTCCATCGGCGCGCCCGCACCATGGGCCAATAACAGGGTGCCGATAGCTTTACCACCCACTGCGCTATCATTCAACAGTTGCGCGGGCAATGCCATCAACGCAGGGGGGCGAAAAACGTGCGCATGTCCGCGGCCAGCAGTTGCGGTTGTTCGAGCGCCGCAAAATGCCCGCCCTTTTCCATGTCCTGCCAATGCACAATATTGTAGTGTCGTTCAGCCCAGGCCCGTTTGGGGTTGGTAATATCGTTAAAGTGAGCAAACCCGGTGGGGGTTGCGACATATTCGTTGGCGGGGCCAAACAGCCCCGAGGTCATGGTCTCCTGGTACAGGCGAATGGCACTGGGCATGGATTCGGTCACCCAGTACACCATAATATTGGTGAGCAGCTCGTCGTAACTGACTACGTCCTCGATATTTCCGGAATGGTCCACCCAGGCGTTAAACGCGGTCATGATCCACGCCGCCATCCCGAGCGGCGAATCGTTGAGCGCATAGCCCAGCTGATCTGGCTGAGTACCCTGGATCTGGGCGTAACCCATACCCCTGGTCACGTAACGGGAGACCAGCGACATGGTGCCGGGCACTACATCCATTTCCTGTAGTTCGGCGATGTCCTCGCTGGTGCTGCTGGGCAATAAATTCAAATGGAGCCCGCATATGTGGTCCGGTGCCGACAACGCTGCGTGAATGCCGGCCAGCGCGCCCCAGTCGCCCCCCTGCACGCCGTAGCGTTGGTACCCCAGCTGATCCATCAGCCCGGTTAGATACTGCGCAACTTTTTTGATATCGCATCCAGGTTGCGTGGGGGCGTCGGACCAGCCATAGCCCGGCATCGAAGGACATACCAGGTGAAAGGCATCCTCGGCCCGCCCGCCGTGGGCCACCGGATCGGTCAACGGCCCGATGATTTTATGGAACTCCACCACTGATCCCGGCCAACCGTGGGTCATCAGCAACGGTAATGCGCCATCGTGAGGCGAGCGCACATGTAAATAGTGAATATTTAAATCATCCACCTTTTCGAAATATTGGGGAAACGTGTTTAGCTCTGCTTCCCAGTGACGCCAGTCGTAATCGTTAAGCCAGTAATCCACCAGCCGTTTCATAAAGTCGATATCGGCGCCCAATTTCCAGCCGCTGCCGGAAAGCGCATGGGGAAAACGCGCGTTGCGCAGGCGCAGGTGAAGGTCGTCGAGAACAGCATCGGTAACGGCAATCTTGAATGGCTTGGGCATGGCTACTCCGGATAAGTGCTAATCAGATCAATCGGTTTGCTGATTTACGCGCGACGCGGCATCTGCTGTTCGTTGCGCGTCCCGAGAGAGGCGCTCCCAGTCCCGCTTGACCAGGAGATTGCAACTTTGCAGGACAGGATCGTAGGCCACCACCACTTCGCCGCGCCGCAGCTGTGCGTGTACCTGGCGCAGTTTGGCATCCACAGATACTTCCTGAAATCCGTAGTCCGTCCCCTCGCGGCCGATATATTCTTCGATAATCGCCTCGAGCGTATCTGGCGCGAGACGATCCACCGGAATCAGAATCACCGGACAGCGGGATCCGGCTTGCGAAACCGCAGCGTCATGCGGTCGCTCTCGCCAATTGCAAGATACCTGGCCCGATCTTTTTCCCCCAGCCGCAAAGACGGTGGCAAGGTCCACACGCCAGCCGGATGATCTTTGGTATCCTTGGGGTTAGCATTAATCTCGCTGCGCGCGTCGAGCACAAACCCGGCTTTTTCGGCCAGCTCAATGACGTAGGCTTCGGTCATATAGCCGCTGGATTTCATATCTTCCCAGGACGTTCCCGGCCCGGCGCGGTGTTCCACCACTCCCAGCAGGCCGCCGGGCTTGAGGGCCTTGTAAAATAACGCGAACGCCTGAGCTTCGCTTTTAGCGCCCAGCCAGTTGTGTACATTGCGAAACGTCAGTACCCGATCGGCACTGCCGTCGGGGACGGTCAACAGTGACTGTTTGGGGTCGAATAACGCCAGCTTCACGGCGCTGTAAACATCCCCATCGTTTGCCAGCTTGGCTTTAAAGCGGGCGAGATTGGTGTTGTAGTACGCGACGCCCGTGTTATCTGGAAAGTGCGCGGCGTAATAAGTTCCGGGCTGCAGATATGGCGCCAATAATTCGGTATACCACCCCGCACCGGGCCATATCTCCACCACCGACATGTTGGGCTCGACTTTAAAAAAAGCCAGGGTACGAGTCGGGTGGCGGTAATCATCGCGCGCTGCAAACGTCTCGGTACGATGCTCGCCTTGCAGAATATCGTCACCCAGGGCCGCATTCGCCCCGGCACTGAGCAGTCCCGCTAGCAGCACCGCTGCGCACCCGAGGCATCTCCCCAGCCCTATCAACTCGATATTGCGCCCTGCGATTTTCATGGTTCTCTCCCGTGGCTCTGATGATTGTGCACGCAGCATGAATCCCCACTGTCGCGGCACTTGCCCTTATTCTACACCTGTTTCCTTCACCTGCTCGCTGCCGAGGCGCGCCGGCAATTTTGGCTGCCTCGCTCCACTAGTGCATCGCGAACAGGGTCTCCAAGGGTAACGCAACCACCCTGCAAGAGCTCCTCTGCCGCGCACTAAACGGACCACTCGCGAATAGCCTAAGCGCCGGGCACTGAAGGTATCATATTTTTTCTAGCCTAAATTGAAAAACCGTCGCGCGTTATCCCCTAGGAAAGCGGATTTCTGTCGGTCGTTCAAAAATGGTAATTCTTTGGTTTCCTCAATTTGCTTGCGTACGGCT
>JBFJMM010000062.1:0-10444 GCA_041633885.1 Porticoccaceae bacterium | reverse complement strand
GCGCAACATCTGTCCATCTTTCCCGCATCCACACCCGGCGCGGGGACACCTTTTGGCGGTGCGCAACCAGCGGAACTGGCGCAACCGATAACACCTGTCGACACACTCACCGCATTAGCTGCCCAGGCGGCAACCCTGACGGATCATCAGCTTTACGGTTTCGCGTTATCTACGCTGTGGCACCAGCAACAACGAACAATAAGTGACGAACTGAGCGCCGCGCTGTTAACCATTGCGTACCATCGGGGGTCGCATATTCCCCGCCTGGCGCAGTTGTATCGCAGCGCCGACGACCAATACGACTGGCAAAATCTGTCGTCAGTAAATAGTAGCGCTGGGGTCCGCAAATTCAGCGAAGAAAGCGACCATTACCAAAGTCCCGACCTGCGCCGCGCTATGTTGCTCAAAGGTCCGGCTGCGGGTATTTCCCATCTGCTGGGACAGACTAAAAAAGTCGCCCTCGGTTACAACAATATTCAACCCGCAACCCTCGAATTGCAGTTGCGACAACTGTTGTTGCCTGGTAAAACACTGCCCGCTGCCAGTGTTGTGCTGGACGTTGACGGGGCCCGTCGTACGCTGGATGTCCCAGGCGACGGCAGCGGGCGCTCCGTGGGTCTGAGTATGTCCCCTGGACAACACCGCGTTCATTTTTCTCTGGCTGCCAGCCATCCGCAGATACAGGTGGCATTGGCGCTGAGCGAAACCTACAGCTCCGGCAGTAAACAGGTTATTCGCAACCCTCAGCTACCCTATTTTGTGGCGTCCCCGGGCGCGCCGGTAACTGTCACGGTCCAGGGACCGACTATCGTACGGGTGGACCGTAAAATCGGTGGTCGCACGCTGTCCACCTACCAGCCGGTATTGGCGGGGGTAAAAACCCTGACCTTCGCCGCGCCGGACAATCAGACGTCCGGATTTTATCGGCTTTACCGGTTGCGTTACGCCCCCGGAAAAAATCTCGAAAATCGCTACGTCTACAGACAACCCCAGCTATCGGATCCTTTGCTGGAAAGTCCACCGCAACAACTACGCTGGCCCACCGACATCAGCGGTTACATACTCGACCAACGTCAGGACGGCGCCCCTGCCGTGGCAACAGCAAGCGGAAATGCCACCTGGAGCAGCGCCCTGGAGGCGGGCCAGCTACGTCAGAGCGAGGAGGATAGCGCACAGGGCCTGACGCCATTTTATAGCGAGCAAAATATCAGCCGTCGGCGTTTCTACGAAGAGCTGGATCTGTACGTGCGCACCGATGTACTGCGCCGCGACTACGATGGCGAAATCGACACCCTGCTGGGAGCACGGCAGTGGGTTGACTGGGAACCCCGGGACAGCAATCTAAGCCTGGGACTGTACGGTCACTACTACACCCAGACCGTCGCGGAGCACGACGGCGACCAGCGCAACCATACCCTGTATCTGAGCGCCAACGGCACCTACCGTACAACTATCACGCCAACCCTGTACAATCGCGTGCAGATACAGGCGTTTCAATACTGGCTCACTCTGGACAGAGACGATATCGTCGCCCTCAATGGCGTCGATCCGGAGCTGTTTTCCAGCTACAAGGACGATCACCCGAATGGCTGGGACGTGTCCGACCGCCTGACTTTTTCTTATTGGCGCGACAATCGAATTTATGTGGAAGGCGAACTGCGTAGCAACGGATTTGGGAACCCCGCCGATCTCGATTTTAGCGGCGTTACCCTCGGGCTCGATCAACTGGTCGGCGACTTCACCGTGGGCGGCACCCTGCATCGCCGCCGCTACAGCAACGACAACGACCGCAGTCGGGATTCCCACACAACCCGCCTGGGCCTGTACGTCGACTGGCAGCGCTGGCGCAACAAGTATGGCCTCGACGTGCGGCTGAATTCCAACATCGATCTGGGCAGCGGCGACACCGCGTGGATGTTGTCCGGCACCTGGTACTTTCATAACAACCGTTTCCTGCGGGATTTCCGTCCCAGAGAAACATCCTTTCGCAACCATCGCGAAGAGCGCTTTGCACCCACAGGGAATGATTCCGTCCTGACACCGATGCCCTGACGCTAACCAATGACCAAACGTCAACTGCGCGCCTTTGTACAACGCCTGCTAACGCTGGCAGCAACCCCGGAACAAATCCGTATCAATCGTCGCAGCAGCGATGAAATCGCACAACGTTTTTTTAACTCGCCCTATTGTCGGGAGCAAACCTACCGCTACGACTCCAGACGCGGCGCGGGATTGGCACTGGCCAGCTTTCTCGGAAATTTGTTGCTCGATGTACAGGCGGAACTGACTCAGCTCAGCGAAAATTATCAAAAGTTTGTCGACGAATATCGCGGCGCGCCCAGCGATCATCACCGCCGTGAACGTCTCCTCAAGTATCTCGCGACGCTCGGCCGCTCGCGCCGCCAGCTCCATCTGGATCGCAAAGCCTTCGCCCGCTATTTCGACTACGACGCGGCCGTGGAGCGATTCCAGGTTCACTACAACCGCCGCGAACGATTTTTAGTTGTTGCGCTGGGTCGCCTCGGCGCTGTCGCTCCCCATACGCTGAACGCCGCCGATCTCAGCGGCGTGGACATGATGAATCAGTGGCAGCGGCTGCGGTATCCAGAAATTTTGCGCGATTTTATCTTATGGGCTGGCGATGTACGGGTGCGTATCGATGCCTTGCATTGCCTGAAAAATATTATCGAACACACCGAACTGCCCAAAACATTGCGCCCCGTCCCGGAAAATATTCAACAATTTCTGCACCGCTGTGTACTCGATACCAACCAGAATACCTGGCTGCAATGCGAAGCGCTGGGGTTGCTGGCGCTCACATCGCCGGCCAAAATCGGGCCAATAGCCGTGCAGCGACTACAGGAGGCGCGCGCTGGAGACGATATGTTTCCACGCCGCTTTATCTGTGAACAACTCTCCGCCGTACTGCCATCCGCCACCGCACGGCAAATTCTGGAACTCGCCGTTGTAGACAAGTCACCCTACGTGCGGCAGGGGGCGGCCATGGCCATGCTGGAACAGCCCCAACTGTGGCATCAAGCCCTGCTGGCGCAACTGGCGATAGACGATGCGGAGCCTGCAGTGCGCGGCACGGTGTTATCCCGGATACACCGCATCTGCGACTGGGAAAAAATGTCGGAATTTGCCATTACCCTGCTGATTAAGGCGTTGCGCAAAGACTCCAACCGCTTTGTACTGCGCTGCGCTTTGCACGGCCTGCCGAAGGTACACGCAGTGTTTCTCGGCTGCCAGTTTCTCGAGCAGGCGCGCGTCTTGCGCCAGGCCGCCGTCTCCGTGTTGACGCGCATCAATGTGGAATCCCCCCATCTGTCGATACGCAGAACCGCAGCGGCAACCCGGGAAGAGATCGTCGGCCAGGCCAGTCCCGCCGCCCAGTCATTGTTCGCCGAACTCGGCGCGCAATTCAAAACCAGTCGGCCATTCCAATACCGTTCCGTACCCAACGTTGAAGACGAATTACTGGGGCGCACCCTGGCGCGTCTGGCGCAACACGATTATGGCTTTGACGTAAAAACTGGTCGCGACGCCAAAGCCTGCCGCTGGCAGCCCTTTAAATTCAGGCTATGGCGAGCGCTGCACGAATTTCGCATTCCCGCCAGCGACAAACGTCAGGCGCGCTCCCACACCGTGGGCAGGGTATTCTATGGGAAGTTGAGCGCGCCCGCAGCGCGCATGGCGGAATTGAGTAAAACCAAAGTTCCGGGCGAACCCTTATTTATTCCAGACGAGGGCGACTGGCGGCCATTTTTACCACTCCTCGACCAGATTATTTCATCGGTCGATCACGGCTGGCCCACACAACCGGTAAAAATCTTTACCTGTGAGGGCGTGACCCACATTGAACCACCCCATTCACTGTGGGGCCGCTTACGAGCGCGCCTGATCCTGAGCCGCAATTTCGAAACCTATGCCGATTTGCGCAACTGGCAGGAGGGCGCGCCCTACGGCCCGGACACTTACCTGAAAAAAATCGGCGAACTGGGTTTTAAAACCCATTTCCAGCCCTATTACGCGCCATCGGGAAAGGCCTATCCCGCAAACCCGGCCGTGACCCGATTTTTTAACCGCGCACTACCCCTGCCTGTAGTGGAATTCGGGCAGGATTTTCGCGATTACTTCGTGTCCGTTTACCAAAATTCACTGCGCGATCTTGCACTTTTTCTGGTGGCCATAACCGGGTTATTTGTAGGGCGGCATTTATGGATGGGCCTACTGATGCGCAAGGCCCGCAATCGTATTCCGCTGGTGCTGGGGGGCTGGGGAACCCGCGGCAAATCCGGTACGGAGCGCATCAAGGCAGCGGTAATGAATGCCATGGGCTATCACGTGGTGTCCAAAACCACCGGCTGTGAAGCGATGTTTCTGGACGGCTACCACCACGGACAGTTACGGGAAATGTTTCTGTTTCGACCCTACGACAAGGCCACCATCTGGGAACAAGTCAATGTGGTGCGTATCGCCGCCCAGCTCGGAGCGGATGTCTTCCTGTGGGAATGCATGGGATTAACCCCCGCCTACGTACGCATTCTGCAGCGCTTCTGGATGCGGGACGATATATCTACTATCTGCAATACCTATCCGGATCACGAAGACTTGCAGGGCCCCGCGGGGTACGACATCCCCCTGGTGATGGTTAACTTTATTCCCCCCAAAGGGCGTCTGATTACCAGTGAAGAAGAAATGGTACCCATTCTGGAAGAGGGTGCACGCCGTGCCCACACCGAATTCAAAACCATCAACTGGCTGCAGGCTGGCCTGCTGACTCCGGATATTCTCGCGCGCTTTCCCTACCAGGAGCACCCCTACAACATTGCCCTGGTGCTGGAGATGTGTCGCTCCATGGGTATCGCCGACGGCTTTGCATTAAAGGCCATGGCGGACAATGTGGTGGCCGATCTCGGCGTATTGAAAGTCTATCCGATCACCACGGTGCGCGAGCGCCGGTTTGAATTCGTCAACGGGCACTCCGCCAACGAACGCATGGGTTGCATGGGCAACTGGCTGCGCCTCGGATTCGACAAGCATAACCATCTGGAAACACCGGGCGAATGGGTCTCCACGGTGGTTAACAACCGCGCCGACCGGATTCCACGCTCCAAGGTGTTCGCCGCCATTATGGTTAATGATATTTGTGTCGATCGGCATATATTAATCGGTACAAATCTCGAGGGCATGCGCAGTTATCTCGAAGAGGAGT
Organism: Porticoccaceae bacterium; assembly: GCA_041633885.1. Lineage (GTDB taxonomy): Bacteria > Pseudomonadota > Gammaproteobacteria > Pseudomonadales > Porticoccaceae > JBFJKD01. The sequence continues at coordinate 5,226 of JBFJMM010000062.1, read as the reverse complement.
GGGAAAAAACCATGGCCGCCATACCCTTTGACGATAACGGGGTCAGCTTTACCAACTGGTGCAGGAGACTACGTATTCCCATGAGTCTCGCCGAAGTTAACGCGCGCCTGCGCGCCATGCTGGAAGGCATCGGGCAGGCCGCCCACTTCCCGATCACCGACACGTCCGAACTGACACCGGCTCAAGTCTCAACGAAACTGACCAGTCTCAACGTCAATGCCTCCATCGCCGCAGATGTCGCCAACTTCCACCAGCAGTATCTGGACGAATTTAACGCCTGCAAACCATTGCACCAGCAACTGACCACAGGCACGCAGGGCGACCTTGTCACCAGCGCCAAAACGCAATTATGGCGGTGGTTCGACTCCCACCTTATTATCGTCCACGATGCCCACGCCACCGGAGAACAGATATTACATCGCCTGATTTCCGCGTCGCCGCCGGGTTATCTGAACAAGTGCATGGGCATGCAAAATATTAAGGGGCCGGGTCTCGACTTTATCTACCGCTGGCAATACTGGAACGAGGTGTACGCCGCCGGACAATCCCTGCTCAGCAACGATACCAATGTCGTCTCCCAGGGACTGCGTCAGTTATCCACGCTCAATGAATTTGGCCAACTGTCGGAAAATTACCTGCACGAGGTGTTTGCCGACCTGAAAGCGCGGCCGGTGGCGCAGGATGAATTTATTCAATCCAGCCTGGCAACCTTGCAGGAGGCGTTAGCCGCCAAAATGGCCAGCATCCACGACAGCATCAACCAGAGCGAGACCAGCGACCATGGCGGTGGTCTCGGTTGGCGCAAAAAGATACTGGCCGCCGCTGAGCAACTGGTTGACGCGCTGGATGCGGTGCGCCGACGCAAGCAGGCCGACGCTATTTACGTGGATTTGTGCGCCGGTCATATCAGCCGATCCCGTGCGATTAATCTGTTGCAAGCTCTGACCAAACGCCAAAAGGGTGGATGGCTCGGGGCGGCCAAAAAATAAGCGCGGAGTATTTGTGGTCGCAACCGAATATGTACTGCCCCATGCCCCGTTACAATGGCGTGACGATCATCCCTACGCGCAAAAATTTGACGACAGCTATTTTTCCTCCGCTGGCGCCCTTGCCGAAGCGCGCTACGTTTTTCTCGATCAGAATCAACTCGCGACGCGCTGGCTAACTTTGGTGAGGAACCAATGCTTCACTATAGGTGAAACCGGATTTGGCGCCGGGCTTAATTTTTTGAGCGCTGCAAAACTTTGGTGTGAGCTCACACCCAACCGCGGCACTTTGCACTTTATTTCCGCTGAAAAGTATCCGCTGCACCGGGATGACTTAAAAAGAATTCTCGCCCCCTGGCAGAATCAGTTACCCCTTGCCAACCTGCTGATCGACAGTTATCCACCTCCCGTGCCGGGATTTCATCGCCTTAGCTGGCCTAGTTACAACATCCGCTTAACCCTCCTGTACGGCGATGCGACGCAATGTTTCAAGCAACTGCGCGCCACCGACCACCCCCTTTTTCAGCATTGTTCCAGCCCTGTAGACGCGTGGTTTCTGGACGGCTTTGCGCCGGCGAAAAACCCGTCCATGTGGAGTCCGGAGCTATTTGCGATCCTTGCCGGCATGAGCGCAGAAAGCACCACGCTCAGTACCTTTACCGCCGCCGGACATGTTAGACGCGGGCTCGTGGAAGCTGGCTTCGAGCTGTGCAAAGTCCCTGGGTTTGGCGGTAAAAGGCATATGCTGAAGGGGGTTATGCCTCCCCGCGCGAACGCCACAGGGGAAAGAGTACCGCCGTCACCGGTCAACGCTCCGCCGCTACCGGAGACTGCAACCCGCCGACGGCGACGGGCGACGGGTCAAACACCCTGGTACCTGCCAGCGCGCAACCACGGGTCGACGCAAAAACCGGTGAGCGCCAAACAGGCCATTGTTGTCGGTGGTGGAATTGCCGGATGCACCAGCGCCGCCGCACTCGCGCAGCGGGGCTGGCGAGTGACCCTGGTGGAGCGCAACCGCGCTCTGGCCTCCGAAGCATCCGGTAATCCCCAGGCAATTATTTACCCTAAACTGTCGCTGCAACAGTCGCCCCTGTCGCGCTTTAATCTGTCGGCGCTACTGTTCGCGGGTCGATTTTACCTGCCGTTCTGGCAACAATCCGCTTTTGGCGTTCGTAGCGGAGTAGTGATTCTTGGCGACACATCCACCCAGTTGGCAACGTTTCGGCAACTGGGGACCCTGTACGCCGACGTGCCCGAATTGGTGCGCGCCGTGGAGGGCGATCAACTTGAAGCAATTAGCGGGCTCGCGCTGGCTGCCCGGGGCGGGCTGTTGTTCCCGGCCCTGGGCTGGATCAAACCGGGCGCCCTGTGCAATGCTTTGTGCTGCCACGAAAATATTCGCGTCCTCAATGGGACAGCGGCCGACCTGAGCCACACCGGAGATGGCTGGACTGTTGTAGATGAGCAGCGCCGTACCTTGGCCACGGCACCGGTGGTGATCCTGGCGGCCGGCATGGCAACTAAACAATTTACGCATACCCAAAACCTGCCCCTCAAAGCCCTGCGCGGTCAGATAACACTGGTTCCAGCCACGCCTGCCAGCACCTCACTGCGCACCGTCGTATGCGGCAAAGGGTTCGCCGCGCCGGCCGCCGACGGGTGGCACAGTGTCGGCGCTACTTACAACCTGGACACGGACTTGCTGGCGGTGCGCGCAGCAGATCATGCCCTCAATCTGCAACAGATACGCGCCACCGATACGGAACTGGGGCGCTTGCTGGGCGCCGCACCGCTCGACTCCCTGCGCGGACGCGCAGCTGTACGTTGCACCACACCGGACTACCTGCCGTTGCTGGGCCCAGCGCCAGTTTACGACACGTTTGTCGCGACCTACGCCGCGCTGGGGCGCGATGCCCACGCCGATATTCCTCATTGCGGTGTTTACTGGCCGGGGTTGTATATCAATTGTGGCCATGGCTCCCGGGGCATGAGTTACGCGCCCCTGGGTGCGCAATTAATCGCGGATCAAATCGAAGGACTGGCGCCGCCCCTGCCCCGCGATCTGACCACCGCCCTGAACCCTGCACGGTTTATCATTCGCGATCTCAAACGCCATAAACTAACGCCGTAAACTAACGCCATAAACTTACACCACAAACGACAGCCCAACGACTCACCGGCCGAGGTGGTTACGGGCCCTGGCAAGCATTTCCGCCGACCCGGAACCGCAGGTGATAATGGTCCGCATCGCCTCTTCCACCGAAATGCCGGGCAGTGCCTCGATGCAATCCCCCGGCAAGTGGTAGGTGATCCCGGAAGTGGGAATCGGCGCCGTGGGCACGTACACCGTAACGCCCCCATCGGCATGTCTACTGGTAACAATTGCGGTCACCACCACCGGGGACTGTAAGCCATAAATTTTTGCAAGTACCGGTTCTCCCTTCAGGATACTGGCTCCACCACTGCCTCCCAGCAATTCCAGAGTAATGGAACGAATTGTTTTATAGCCCGGCGCAACCTTCATCAGCGCCCTTTCCACCCGGGTGTGGAGCCATTCACCAACTCCGGTCTTTACGATCAGCCCAACCACAAAACAACCTCCCAGAATAATTCCCACGACCACCAGCGCCGCAACGAGATCGCTGACCGCCGTGTAATCGGCGACCAGACTGGTGAGCGGACGAATCAAGTCTGCCACTAGTCGAAACAACCATTGAAATATCAACAATAACAATGCCAGGGGCAGAATAACTGCCAATCCACCCAACAGTGTCAACGATAAAAAATTACGTAACCCGAGCATAATTTTATTCCATGTAATAACGAACAAGGGTGCGCAGGGGTAAGAAACCGGGCGCAGCAGGGTCATCATAACCCGACTGCATCGCTAACACAGATAGTTCGCGATAACCGGGCCGGGGTTATGATAGAGGGGTTTGAACCCCTTGCTCGCCCGTTTTAGGCAACCATAGACGAGGTTTGATCTACCCTGTTGCGCCTGGCCGACATTTTCCATACGCTGGATTCTACTCGCAGGTAGGGCTACACTACTTTGTGGTAGCAATACGACCGTTAACTCCTTCTATGGCAGGGTTGAATTCAGTACATTCCGGGCGGTAGAAAAGCAGTGTTCATCTGCGTATCAATAAAATTTGCGAACAGGACGAGGTCACAGCATGTCGAAACCGATCATTTCCGCGGACTCCCATATCACCGAACCGCCCAATTGCTACATTGATTACATCGATCCGGCTTTTCGCGAGCGGGACCCCCATATGATCGACCACGAGAAATTCGGGGATATTTATGTCATTGACGGTATGGATCAGCCGGTGCCGATGGGCCTGGTGGCGGCCGCCGGCAAGGATCCCGCCAGTCTGCGCGCGGGCGGTGCTAAATTCGCGGATTTGCCCCGCAGTGGCTGGGATGCCAGTTACCGGGTCGCGGATCAGGAGCGGGATGGTGTAAGCGCCGAAATTGTCTACCCCACAGTGGGCATGATGTTGTGTAACCATCCGGATATGGCCTACAAATCCGCCTGCTTCGCGGCCTACAACCGCTGGCTGGAAAACTATCTGGAAGGGGCGCCTAAAGGCCGTCTGTTTGGCCTTGGACAGGTCGCTCTACCCTCCGTCGAAGAAGGCATCAAGGAACTGGAAGATGCCAAGGCCCGAGGTTATGTTGGCGTTATGATGACCGGAAATCCCCCCGAGGCGGATTACGACGACCCTATGTACGACCCTTTATGGGAGGCCGCCGTCGATCTCGGCCTGCCGCTCAGCTTCCACATCCTGACCTCGCGCACCAGCGCCTTCAACGGCAAGCCGCGCGGATCTCGCCTCAACGGGTTCCTGGGCATCATCCGCGGGATCCAGGACATCATGGGCACCCTCGTGTTCGGCGGTGTGTTCGAACGGCATCCCGGTCTCCGGGTCGTGTGCGTCGAAGCCGACGCCGGCTGGGTGCCGCACTACATGTACCGGATGGATCACGCCTACAAACGCCATCGCAACTGGATGGCGCCCGGGATCGAGCTGTCGAAGCTGCCGTCCGAGTACTTCGCCGAGCACATCTACGTCACGTTCCAGGACGACTGGACTGCGTTCCAGCAGGCCGATCACATGAACTGGCGCCGCCTGATGTGGGCGAACGACTTCCCGCACTCCGACAGCACCTGGCCGTGGTCGCAGTCGATGCTCGCCGAGCAGGTCGCGCAGCTCACCGAGGAGCAGACTCG
>JBFJMM010000061.1:0-10498 GCA_041633885.1 Porticoccaceae bacterium | reverse complement strand
TAAACAACAGCGTCGGGTCGTTGCCCGGCACCAGGCTGCTGCTGGGCACGACGGTGTGGCCTTTGCTGGCAAAAAAATCCAGAAAACCCTGGCGGATATCGGCACTGTTCATCAACTCGTCATTCCTGTCGTGCATTCATCATCTGTATCACCCCGTTGCCGCCAGCGGTACAGGGGTTACCAGAACATTAACTGATCAATTTAGAAGCCGAGCTGGCCTTCGGAAAAATTTTTACCGCCGAGAATATGCAGGTGCAGGTGAAACACCGTTTGCCCCGCCCCTGCGCCGTTATTGATGATCAGGCGAAATGCGTCGCCAATACCTGCCTGGCGCGCAATCTCGCTGGCGGCCAGCAGCAAATGTCCCAGCAGCTGGCTATCTGTCTCGTCGGCGTCCGCGAGACGCGGCAACGGCTTGCGCGGAATCACCAGCAGGTGTACGGGCGCCTTGGGTGATATGTCCTTGATCGCGATGCAGTGTTCGTCCTCGTAGACTTTATCTGCGGGGATGTCGCCGTTGATAATTTTGGTAAACAGCGTGTCCTGATTCATGGTGACCTCTCGATTCGCATTTATCAGGGCGGGGGCCGAGCTGTCGTTTTACCGTCCAGCTTTTCGTCCGCCGTCAAAGCCCGCGCCTCGGCCTCGAGCATCACGGGAATTCCGTCGCGAATGGGATAAGCCAGCCCGCTGGCGCGGCACACCAGCTCCTGGCGCTCCCGATCGTATTCGAGGGGCGCCTTGCTTACCGGACACACCAGAATGCTCAGCAACTGTTTATCAATCATCGATGCCGCACCTGCCCTCGGGGCCACCTGAACTGGTCGAATAGTGTAAGGCAAACGCCGCGACAACTCCACGGGACCGCACCGCGGATCGTACGTAACCGTCGAACTTGAAGTCGCTGGAGCGGTCAGCGTGTGGTGGCTTTTGTGGCTGGGTGAGGAGTGCCGTGGTTGGCGGCGCGCGCGGGGAAATACTCAAGCACCAACGCTGGATCGACACGCACGTCGTACCAGTTAATGCGCCAGTCGAGATGCGGCCCGGTGGCACGGCCGGTGGCGCCGACACGGGCAATTCCGTCCCCCGGCTGCACCTGGTCACCCTCTTTCACCAAAATATCGCTCAGGTGAATAAATGTCGAGAACACCCCATAGCCGTGATCGACAATCAACGTACCCCCGGAAAAATACATATCCCGATGCACTAACTTTACCTTACCCGGCGCGGGCGCCCGAACCAGGGTGCCGGTGGGTGCGGCGATATCGAGACCGTAGTGGGGATTTTTAGGAATGCCGTTGTAGACGCGCTGACTGCCATACACCCCCGTGATGGGGCCTTCCATGGGGCGCGCAAAACCCTGCATAAAATCTTCGTGGGACCCGCTATGGGCACGCGCCCGGCTGACCAGCGCCGCCTCCCGATTGATTCTGTCCAGCACAGATCTGGGTGGCGTCACGGTTTCTTGGGGCACACCGTCCACCCGTTGCACGTCGTACTGACGCTGTGCAACCTTAAACTTGTGGGTGGTTACTGCACCGCCGCGCTCCAGGGTCAGCGCCACCACGGGCGGCGCATCGCGCCCCAGGCCAATCACAAAATGCCCCGTCGGCGTCACGGGTACTGCCTTGTTGTCGAACCGTACGGAAGCACCGGGGGCGGTACTGCCGAGCACCAGCCCGCCCTGTGTCCACTGGCCCTGAAACTCCAGCGCCAGACAGCCGCTTGAAAACCCCATGGCGATAAGGCAGATATTCTTCAGTCGAGCTAGTCCACGGGTGACGTTCATGGCTTATGTCTCTGGATTGCTATGTTGTTTGCGCCGCTTATGTGAATTGAACCATGATGGCAACGCTTGATTGTCTTCCCCATCTTGAGCGGTTCACATTGATCAGTCCGTTACGCAAAGTTGCCAAACCGTCCCGTGTCAGTTATTACTGCGTCAACTTATATTACCGCATCAACTTGTAACTCCCTGCCCCGTTGCTGCTGGCGCAGAAAAAAACATACGGGAAAAACCGGGCAATTCATACTCAACCGAACCAGGCAGGATCATACAATGGAAACCTTCGCGCCGTGACCCCGTTTTCCCCACCCCTGTTGCTGCGCAACGGCCATACCCAGAGTATTCTCAACGGTGCCGGCCCCCGCCGCTGGCTGATGGACCGGCGCTGCCACGCACTCGCCGCACAACAGGAATTTCAGTTGCTTGACTGCGGCGACGGTGTGCGTCTGACCGGCGCATTTAACAAAAGTAGGTGCGCCACGGACAGCCTGGTGATTGTGCTGCACGGCTGGGAGGGTTCCTACACTTCGACTTACGTGGTATCCGCCACAACCACACTGCTGAACGCCGGGTTCGATGTATTTCGCCTCAACTTGCGGGATCACGGCCCCAGTTTGCACCTGAATCGCGGCCTGTTTAATGCCACCCTGACACCTGAAGTGACCGCGGCTGTGCAGCGCATACAACAACTGTATCCGGCGCGCCGCACCCTGCTTGCCGGTTACTCCATGGGCGGCAATTTTGCGCTGCGCATCGCGGCGGACAGCGGCACCGAACTGAATCTGGCCGCCACCGTCGCCATCAGTCCACCGTTGGTGCCGGCCCACACCATGGCAATTCTGGAGCGTCGCCGGTCGATTTATCAGCACTACTTTTTTTCAAAATGGAAAAGATCGTTGGCAACCAAACTGTATTATTTCCCCGACCTGGCCTATGGCCCACTACTGGATCGTTGCCGCAATCTGCACGATATTAACCGCTTTTTTATTCCCGACCATACACCCTGCCAAACCCCGGCAGATTATTTCGCATCCTATGCGCTGACCGGCCAGCGCCTCGCCCATCTGACCTGTCCCGCCTGGTTGATCACCAGCGGTGATGATCCGCTGGTCCCCGCCAGCGACCTGAGCGCGGTCCTGCCACCGCAGGCGCTTACTATTGAACGCACGAATAACGGCGGGCACTGCGGATTTTTGCGCAACCTGCGGCTCGACAGCTGGGTCGAACAACGTCTGGTGAAAATATTCAGCGGGTTGCCCGGTTAGCGTCGAGAAAGAGGGCGCAACTACAGGCAGGCCGGGATAGCGACGACTAATCCAGGGATGCAATCGCTTTCAGCGCGGCGCGTATTTGTTCAGAGGTGAACCCGCGGTACTGCAAAAACCGCATGCGCTGCGCCGTGGCGCGCTGGTCGAGGGACCCCGGCGAGCCAAACCGTTTTGCCAGCACCTCGCACGCCCGCTCCGTCCAGTCGACATTGAGGTCGCGCAACACCGACTCCACCACCTCCTCCGCGACTCCGCGCTCGCGCAATTCGGCGCGCATGCGTACCGGACCCTTACCGACCCGCAGGCGCGCATTGCAAAACGCCTCCGCAAAACGACTATCGGAGAGCAGACCATCCTGCTCGAGGCGATCCAGCGTCGCCTGCAGCTGGGGAGCATCCGGGGCGAGCCTGCTGTGCAGCTTGCGCGCCAGCTCCTGCCGGGAATGCTCGCGGCGGGCCAGCAGATTGAGCGCAGTGGTACGCAGGTTTTTTTCGGGTTGTCGAGCGGCGCAGGGGTCACTTGTTTGTCTTGCGGTCATAACATCACCTTCTCCGGCCCCTCAAACCCGGTGCCCAACGCCGCGACGCGGTCAATGGCTATCGCGGTGGCCCAGGTTTATGCGCTCCCGATGTCGATTCGGGATCCTTGACCAGCCCCAACCAGCCCCCGATACGGCGCACCACCGCGCCGGCCAGACGCCAGATCTTTGGTAGCAACCAAATCACCAGCGCAATAAACAACAGCATCAGAACGACAAACAATATCGGGTGGTTGAGCATCGCCCAGATGCCCGCCAGCACCATCAGATCCTCGCCAATAGAGGCGGCCCAGTTGCTGAAGGGTTCCGGGGATGTGTTGATCAGGACCCGGGACGACGCCTTTGTAAAGTGACTTCCCGTGGCCATGACGCCACCAACCAGCCCGGCGCTGATCTGCAACGCCGGGGTTACATCGCCGACCGCGCCTGCCGCCAGCAGCACGCCGGCGGGAATGCGAATGAAGGTGTGCAAGGTATCCCAGGCGGTGTCCACACCCGGGGTTTTGTCGGCAAAGAATTCCACGACGTACATCAGTGTGGCGGCCCCTATCACCAGGGGGTTCTGCAGCACCTCCAGGTCGGGGGGTAACTCGATGTTACCGCTGATTCCCAGAAACCCCAGCACCGCCACGGCAGCGTACAGATTGATGCCACTGGCCCAGCCCACACCCATCACCAGAGCCAGGGTGGTGATCATTTCCTGATAAGCATCCATACAAATTACTCAACGTCCGGCAATTTATCGGCCAGCCCCCGTCGCCAGCGGGTTAAACACCAACGGCTGGCCACATGCAGATGGTCCTGCGATCAAGGGTAGCGGTACTGTTCGCGTGATTCAACAGGGGCCACGTTGTCCCGCAACGCCGGATGCTGCTACATTGTGGTTGTAGCACGACCCGTAACCCCTGCTCCAGACCACCTAACCTCCATCCGGGCGAGTACTGACCATGCCGATTTCGTGGCTCTATCCCAAGCCTTTTATTCAACCACTCAACGTTGACGAGGAGAGTATTGATGGCTTGGGACACGTCAACAATATTGCCTATTTAAAGTGGTGTGAAGATACCGCGTGGCGGCACTCAGCGCACCTGGGACTGACAATGGCTGACTGGCTGAACGTGGATCGCGCCATGGCGATTACCAGGGCCGACTACGAATATCTGGCGGCAGCGTTTACTGGCGAACAACTCAGCGTAGCCACCTGGCTCGTCACCTCGGATATGAAGTTGACCATGGAGCGCCGCTTTCAGATTGTCCGCGACGGGGACGGCAAAACCCTCTTTACCGGCCGCTGGCATCTGGTATGTATCAATATCAGTTCCGGTCGACCGACGCGCCTGCCACGGCAATTTATCGAGGTTTACGGACCACATCTGGTCTCCGCGCAGGTCGCCCACTCGCCCTAGGCCCGCAGCGCCGACGGAACTTTACCCCTCGCTACCCACCTCGCCACTCGCCTGCCCATCCGCACTGGCCCGACCATTTTTTGCGGCGTCCTTCTTGACGGGCGGGGGCAGCAATTGTTCGCGAATCTTGCCCTCGATTTCGGCCGCCACCGCCGGGTTGGCCTTCAGGTATTCGCAGGCATTGCTTTTACCCTGGCCGATTTTATCCCCGTTGTAGGCGTACCAGGCGCCCGCCTTGTCCACCAGCCCACACTTAACCCCCAGATCAATGATCTCCCCGAGGCGGTTGATACCCGAGCCGTACAGAATCTGGAATTCGGTTTGTTTAAAGGGGGGCGCAACCTTGTTTTTTACCACCTTCACCCGGGTTTCGTTGCCGATTACTTCCTCCCCTTCCTTAACCGCGCCGATACGGCGAATGTCGAGACGTACGGAAGAATAAAACTTCAGCGCGTTGCCGCCGGTGGTGGTTTCCGGGTTACCAAACATGACGCCAATTTTCATACGAATCTGATTAATAAATATCACCAGGCAATTGGAGTTCTTGATATTACCGGTCAATTTGCGCAACGCCTGGGACATCAGCCGCGCCTGCAACCCCACATGGTGATCACCCATGTCGCCTTCGATTTCTGCTTTCGGCGTCAGTGCCGCCACGGAATCCACCACCAACACATCAATGGCGCCGGAGCGCACCAGCATATCGGTCACTTCCAGCGCCTGCTCACCGGTATCCGGCTGGGACAGCATCAGATCGTCCACGTTGACCCCAAGTTTTTCCGCGTACGTCGGATCCAGGGCGTGTTCCGCATCGATAAACGCGCAGGTGCCTCCGGCCCGTTGTGCCTCGGCGATTACGGACAGGGTAAGGGTGGTTTTACCCGACGACTCCGGTCCATATATCTCCACCACCCGCCCTTTGGGCAGACCGCCGATACCCAACGCGATATCCAGACCCAGCGACCCGGAGGAGATACTCGGCATCGCCACATGTTCCCGGTCTCCCATGCGCATTACAGTTCCCTTGCCAAACTGGCGCTCGATTTGTCCCAGTGCCGCCTGTAGCGCCTTTTCCTTATTGGGATCCATTTTTACACCTCGCTTCAATTGATTATGAAAAAATACCCGACCAAACCGCCGACCGAGCCGTGCAACAGTTGATTGCAAATGAGCTTACCGCAATTTCCTAAACCTGTATAGCTATACAGTATCCCCACCCGTGACGTGCGCCACCAGTCCGGCCAGACCAACCACGATCGCCCGCTGCCTGACCTGCTCGCGATCACCCTCAAATTGGCAGCGCCGCGCCACCATGCCCGTTGGCGCAAACCACGCCAGCCACACCGTACCCACCGGCTTGTCGGCGCTGCCTCCGTCCGGGCCGGCGATACCGCTGACGGCCACCGCCACCTCCGCAGCGGCAGCGCGGGCCGCCCCCCGCGCCATGGCGCGCACCACCGCCTCGCTAACCGCGCCGTGCTCCGCCAGCAGCGTCGCATCAATACCCAGCAGCTGTACTTTTGCGCTGTTGCTGTAGGTCACAAAACCAGCGTTAAACCATTGCGAGCTTCCCGCCACCGCCGTAATCCCATGGGCGATTCCGCCGCCAGTGCAGGATTCCGCACAGGTCACCGTCCAGCCGCGCCGCAACAACTCGACCCCCAGCTGTTGCGCCAGCTTATACGCATTGTCCTCGTCTACAGTTAGCATCGCGCTACGGTAAGCCACACGGCAACGCCCCGCAACCCTGTTTTATTACCAGCGCTTAATCACGTAGAATCCGCCAACTTGCGGTTTGAATCAGTGCCTATGTCCGCCCCCGAAACACCCGTCAGCGCACACACGCCGATGATGCAGCAGTATTTGCGCATCAAAGCCCAGCACCCCAACGAGCTGCTGTTTTACCGCATGGGCGACTTTTACGAGCTGTTCTACGACGACGCGCGCAAGGCTGCCCAGTTAATGGACATCACCCTCACCGCACGGGGCAAAAGTGATGGCCAGCCGATCCCCATGGCGGGCATACCTTTTCACTCGGTGGACGGTTACCTGGCCAAACTGGTCAAACACGGGGAGTCCATTGCCATCTGCGAACAGATTGGCGATCCGGCGACCAGCAAGGGCCCCGTGGCCCGGGAAGTCGTGCGCATTATCACCCCCGGAACTATCAGCGACGAAGCATTACTCGACGACCGGCGGGACAACCTGCTGGTGGCGGTGAGTCGGCGTCAACAGCAGGCCACCTGCCACTACGGCATCGCCTCTCTGGATATCGGCAGCGGCCGTTTTCTGATTGCCGAAGTCAGTGGCGCCGAGGCTCTGCGCGGCGAACTGGAGCGTTTGCGACCGGCGGAATTACTGATCAGCGACGACTTCGGCACACCGGATTCACAACTTGCGGAAAGCTTCGAAAAACACCGGGGGCTGCGCCGTCGGCCACCCTGGGAGTTTGATCTGGACAACGCGCGCCGCCAGTTGAGTGCCCAGTTCGGCACCCGGGACCTGTCTGGGTTTGGCTGCGAAGATATGAAGCTGGGCATCATCGCCGCGGGCTGCCTGTTGCAGTACGCGCGGGAAACGCAGCGGGGCGCCCTGCCACATATTCGCGCACTGGCCCACGAACGCCACGAGGACAGCGTTATTCTCGACGCGGCCACCCGGCGCAATCTGGAACTGGATACCAGTTTAACCGGCCAGGATCAGCACACCCTGCTCGCCGTGATGGACAATACCACCACCGCCATGGGCAGCCGATTACTGCGCCGCTGGCTCAACCGTCCCCTCAGCCAGCCGGGCGCCATCCACCACCGCCGCCAGGCGGTGTCAGCGCTGCTCGAAAATTACCACTACGAACGCCTCGCCGACGCGCTCCAGGAGATCGGCGACATGGAACGCATCCTGGGTCGCATCGCGTTGCGTTCCGCGCGCCCCCGAGACCTGACCCGTTTACGGGATTCCCTCGCGGCCCTGCCGGCCGTGCGCGAGATGCTCGACGCCATCACCGATAACTATGTCGGCGAGCTGCGGGACCAGGCAGCCAGCTTCCCCGAGCTGGACGCAAGCCTGCAGCGCGCCCTGGTGGACAATCCACCCGCCGTGGTGCGCGATGGCGGCGTGATTGCCACTGGCTACGATGCGGAACTGGATGAACTGCGCGCCATCAGCAGCAACGCCGGCGACTATCTGGTGGCGCTGGAAGAACGTGAAAAACAGCGCACCGGTATCAGCACCCTGAAGGTCGGCTACAACCGGGTGCACGGCTATTACATCGAAATCAGCAGGGCGCAGAGCGGCCAGGCGCCGGTTGAATACGTGCGCCGCCAGACACTGAAAAATGCCGAGCGCTACATCACTCCGGAACTCAAGAGCTTCGAAGACAAGGCGCTGAGCGCGCGCAGTCGCTCCCTGAGTCGGGAAAAAGCGTTGTACGACGAACTGGTGGAGTTAATCGCGGAGCAACTCGCCGGACTGCAGACCTGTGCCGCCGCCGTCGCCACCATCGACGTGCTCGCCAATCTTGCCGAACGGGCCCATACCCTGCGTCTGACGCCGGCCGACATTGTCGATGGCGCTGGTATCCAGATTCGCGGCGGTCGCCATCTGGTGGTGGAACAGGTGCTCGATACACCCTTCGTCGCCAACGACCTGCAACTCGACCAGCAGCGCAAAATGCTGATCATTACCGGACCCAATATGGGCGGCAAGTCCACCTACATGCGCCAGACGGCATTGATTGTGCTGCTCGCGCACGTCGGCAGCTTTGTGCCCGCCGAGAGCGCTACCCTGAGTCCCGTGGATCGCATCTTTACCCGTATCGGCTCATCCGACGATCTGGCGGGAGGTCGCTCGACGTTTATGGTTGAGATGACCGAGGCCGCAACCATTTTGCACAACGCCAGCGCGCGCAGTCTGGTTCTGATGGACGAAATTGGCCGCGGCACCAGCACCTTTGACGGCCTGTCCCTGGCCTGGGCATGCGCCACTTATCTGGCCACGCGCATCGGCGCTTACACGCTGTTCGCCACCCACTATTTTGAGCTCACTGCCTTGCCGGAACAGATCGACAGCATCGCCAACGTGCACCTCGACGCCAGCGAGTACAACGACAACATCGTGTTCCTGCACAGTGTGCAAGAGGGACCGGCCAACCAAAGTTACGGCATCCAGGTAGCCAAGCTCGCCGGCATCCCCGATGAGGTCATTGCCAACGCTCGCCGCGAATTACTGCGTCTGGAAACCACCAACTACGGCGCGATCGCCCTCAATGCCGACGGGCCGCGTCAGGAAGAATTATTTGCCGACCCGAGTGCAGCGCGCGTGCATGCGGCGCTCACCGGCCTGAATCCCGACCTGCTTTCGCCGAAGGAGGCGCTGGACACACTGTATCACCTGAAAGAGTTGGCGAATAAAGCGGACGACTAGCTGCCGTTCTGTGACGTTTCAGGGCCGTACCCAGCCACCCCGACACCGCCAGGGGGCCATGGCGTTAATCGAACGGGTGGCGTAGCACGATAGTTTCTGTGCGCTCAGGCCCCGTGGAAACAATATCAATGGGTACACCAACCACCTCTTCGAGATGGTCGATATAAGCGCGTGCGTTGTCGGGTAATTCGGCGAGGGAGCGTTTGCCCAGAGTAGATTCCTGCCAGCCGGGCAGTGTTTCGTAGATCGGGGTCAGATTTTCGTAATCGTCCGCGTGGTGTAGCGCGGTCGTTACTTCCTCCCCCTGCGCGTTGCGGTAACCCCGACAAATATTGATGGAGTCGAGACCGTCCAGCACGTCGAGCTTGGTCAAACACAATCCCGAGACACTGTTGATCAGCACCGCCTGGCGCGCGGCCACAGCGTCGAACCACCCACAGCGCCGCGCCCGTCCGGTGGTTGCTCCAAATTCATGTCCACGTTGCGCCAACCGCTGGCCCACCTCGCAAAATAATTCCGTGGGGAAAGGTCCTGAACCGACCCGCGTGGTGTAGGCCTTGGTGATGCCCAGCACATAATCCAGATACAGCGGCCCGAAGCCACTGCCGGTGGCGGTGCCGCCGGCGGTGGTATTGGAAGAGGTCACATAGGGGTAGGTGCCGTGATCGATATCCAGCAGGGAACCCTGAGCACCCTCGAACAATATGTTGCGGCCGGCCGCCCGCGCGTCGTGTAGCAAACTGGTAACGTCCCGGGTTAACGGTCTAAGCAGTTCCGCCCACTGCGCCGCGCTGGCAAGGGTTTTAGCGAAATCCACGGCCTCACACCCATAGTACCCGGTGAGCACAAAGTTGTGATAGTCGAGCACCTCGCGCAGGCGTTCGGCGAAGCGCTCCAGATTAAGCAGGTCCCCCAAGCGCAACCCGCGCCGGGCCACTTTGTCTTCGTAGGCGGGGCCAATGCCGCGCCCTGTTGTACCGATGGCGCGGGCGCCGCGTGCTTTTTCGCGGGCCATATCGAGCGCGATATGGTAAGGCAGGATCAAAGGGCAGGCCAGGCTAATGCGCAGCCGCGGGCG
>JBFJMM010000060.1:0-10580 GCA_041633885.1 Porticoccaceae bacterium | reverse complement strand
CCAACCCCAATGGTTCCCCGCAGGGCATCGCAGGGGTGGTCAGTCGCGACGGCAGGGTAACGCTGATGATGCCCCATCCGGAACGGGTGTTTCGCGCCGTAACCAATTCCTGGCATCCTGATGAATGGGGTGAGGACGGCGCCTGGTTACGTATGTTTCGCAACGCGAGGGTTTTTGTAGCATGAATGAACACGTTATCGAAGTCACCGAACAGAACGCACAGCAGGTATTGCTGGAGGAATCGTCCCGACGCCCGGTGCTGGTGGACTTTTGGGCGGACTGGTGCGCACCGTGCAAGGCGTTGATGCCGGTTCTCGAAAAGCTGGCCAATGAGTACGCCGGTCAGTTCCTGTTGGCCAAGGTGAATGCCGATCACCAGCAAATGATTGCCGGACAGTTTGGTGTGCGCAGTTTGCCCACGGTGATTCTGATGAAGGATGGGCAACCGGTGGATGCGTTTCAGGGGGTGCAGCCGGAGCAGGCGATTCGCGAACTCCTCGACGCCCATCTAC
This sequence comes from Porticoccaceae bacterium, assembly GCA_041633885.1. Classification (GTDB taxonomy): domain Bacteria; phylum Pseudomonadota; class Gammaproteobacteria; order Pseudomonadales; family Porticoccaceae; genus JBFJKD01. The sequence goes on along the minus strand of JBFJMM010000060.1, from coordinate 10,068 downwards.
CCAAACCCTGGGACGGGATGCTGGCCGCAGCGGAAACCCACCTGGCGGCGGGCGCGTTTAACGAGGCGTTGCCCCTGTTGCGTCAGGCCTACGAGGCGTCCACACAGCGCACCGACATAGCCCTGGCGTTGGCCCACACCTGGTTGCAGTTGCAGCGCACGGAGGAAGCGGGGGTGGTTCTCAAGGCGGTGCCAATTCAAGATCGCGACGCCCATTATGAACAGCTGATGGCGCAGCTGGAATTGCGACAACAGGCGGGTAAATCCCCCGAAATTGAAGTGCTCGAACAGCGCCTGAAAAACGAACCGGATAACCACGAGCTGGCCTGCCAGTTGGCGGTAAAACTGAGTGAGCAGGGCCATCACAAAAATGCGCTGGAAATTCTGCTGGCGGTTCTCAGGGCGGATTTAAATTTTCAGGACGGCGGCGCAAAAAAACTCTTTCTCGATGTGCTGGCGGTACTCGGTAAGGGTGACCCCATGGCGGTTCAGTTTCAGCGCAAGTTTTTTACCCTGTTGCACTGACAGGCCCTGGCTGCAAGCGGTAGCTGACGCATGTATAAACTCGGTTTCTATGTTCCAGAAAGTCACCTGGAGACTGTCAAGGACGCGGTGTTTGCCGTGGGCGCGGGTCGCATTGGGAACTACGATCGCTGTTGCTGGCAGACCGTTGGCCAGGGGCAGTTTCGACCCCTGCAGGGCAGCCAACCGTTTATCGGCGATTTAGATGTCGTGCAAACGGTGACCGAATACCGGGTGGAAATGATTTGCGCAGATCACACGATTGATCAAGTCATAGCCGCGTTGCGACAGGCGCATCCCTACGAAGAACCGGCGTTCGACGTGGTGCGCCTCGAGCCGACTCCGATCCCGGAAAACTGAAACTCCCTTTGATCTCGCGCAACTGTCGTGCACGCGATGGTTGAATTTGCGGTGCTGCACCCCAAAATCCTTAAGCAGAAACCCAGCGCCCGGAAATTTAGCGCGCTAACTACTGCTTAAGGAGTCGGGCTATGCGGCAGGACCGTATTACCAACCAACTACAGGAGGCGCTCGCCGATGCCCAGTCGCTGGCCATTGGTCGCGACCACACGGCCATTGAGCCCGTGCATCTGATGGTCGCCCTGTTGCGCCAGTCCGGGGGCGCCGTGCGCCCCATGCTGGGCAAGGCCGGGTACGATTTGCCCGGTCTGGAGGGCGAGCTCGAACGGCTGCTACAGGCGCAGGCGCAGGTCAAAAATCCCACCGGGGACATTTCCATTTCCCAGGCCCTGATGCGTCTGTTAAACCTTGCCGACAAACAGGCTCAAACGCAGGGCGATCAGTATATTGCCAGCGAATCCGTACTGCTGGCCGCCACCGACGACAGCGGTGAACTGGGCGGTGCACTGCGCAAATTTGGCGACAAGAAGCGTTTACAACAGGTTGTCGGCCAGGTGCGCGGGGGTGAAGCGGTAAATACGCCGGAGGCGGAAGGTAACCGCGAAGCCCTCGATAAATACACCGTGGACCTGACCGCCCGCGCCGAGGCGGGCAAGCTCGACCCGGTGATCGGGCGCGATGATGAAATCCGCCGCACCATTCAGGTGCTGCAGCGGCGCACCAAGAACAATCCGGTCTTGATCGGCGAGCCGGGGGTGGGCAAGACCGCTATCGTTGAAGGCCTCGCGCAACGCATTATCAACGGCGAGGTGCCGGAGGGTCTGAAGGACAAGCGCGTGTTATCCCTGGATATGGGATCGCTGCTGGCCGGCGCCAAATTTCGCGGTGAATTTGAGGAGCGTCTCAAGGCCGTGCTCAACGAACTGGGCAAGCAGGAAGGGCGCGTTATCCTGTTTATCGACGAGCTGCACACCATGGTCGGCGCGGGCAAGGCCGAAGGCGCCATGGACGCGGGCAATATGCTCAAGCCGGCCCTGGCGCGGGGGGAATTACACTGTGTCGGCGCCACGACCCTCGACGAATATCGCCAGTATATTGAAAAGGACGCCGCACTGGAGCGTCGTTTTCAAAAAGTGCTGGTGGACGAGCCGTCCGAAGAGGACACCGTGGCGATTTTGCGTGGCCTGAAGGAGCGCTACGAAATTCATCACCGGGTGGACATCACTGACGCCGCGATTATCGCCGCTGCCCGGCTGTCCCAGCGCTATATCACCGATCGCCAGTTGCCGGACAAGGCGATTGACCTGATCGACGAAGCGGCCAGTCGCATTCGCATGGAAATCGATTCCAAGCCCGAGGAGATGGATCGCCTGGAGCGACGTCTGATTCAACTTAAGATGGAGCGCGAGGCGGTTAAAAAGGAGGAGGACGAAGCCTCTCGCAAGCGTCTCGCCAAACTCGAGCAGGATATCGCGGGAATTGAAAAAGAATTCGCCGATCTCGATGAGATATGGAAATCCGAGAAGGCGTCCCTGCAGGGCACCGCCCAGATCAAGAGCGATCTGGAACAGGCGCGCCTCGATATGGAGAGCGCCCGGCGCAGCGGAGACCTGGCGAAAATGTCCGAACTGCAATATGGCACCATTCCCCAGCTGGAAAGACAGTTGGCGGCTGCCGGCGAGTCGGGAGCCCCGGTCAAACAGTTGTTGCGCAACAAAGTAACGGACGAAGAAATCGCCGAGGTGGTGTCCAAGTGGACCGGTGTTCCGGTCTCTAAAATGCTCGAGGGTGAGCGGGATAAATTATTGCGCATGGAGGACGCGCTGCACCTGCGGGTCAAGGGTCAGGACGAAGCGGTGGTTGCCGTCGCCGATGCGGTGCGCCGTTCGCGAGCCGGACTGTCGGATCCGAATCGACCCAACGGGTCGTTCCTGTTTCTCGGTCCCACCGGCGTGGGTAAGACCGAACTCTGCAAGGCGCTGGCCGAATTTTTGTTTGATAGCGACGAGGCCATGGTGCGCATCGATATGTCGGAGTTTATGGAAAAACATTCCGTGGCGCGCCTGATCGGCGCACCGCCCGGCTACGTGGGCTACGAGGAGGGTGGTTATCTCACCGAGGCGGTGCGCCGCCGTCCGTACTCCGTGCTGTTGCTGGACGAGGTGGAAAAGGCCCATCCGGACGTCTTCAATGTGCTGCTCCAGGTGCTCGACGACGGACGTCTCACCGACGGCCAGGGCCGCACCGTGGATTTTCGCAATACCGTGATTGTCATGACCTCCAACCTGGGCTCGGACATCATTCAGAGTCTCGCCGGAGAGGATAACTACGAAGCGATGAAAGCCGCGGTGATGGGTGTGGTGGGTACCCATTTTCGCCCCGAATTTATCAACCGGGTCGATGAGGTGGTGGTGTTTCACCCCCTCGCCCGCGAGCAACTGCGCGGCATCGCCGAAATTCAACTGGATCTGTTGCGCCGGCGACTCGGCGAGCGGGAGCTGGGTCTGACCCTGAGCGACGCGGCTATCGACAAGCTGTGCGACGCGGGTTTTGATCCGGTCTACGGCGCCAGACCCCTGAAACGGGCGATTCAACAATTGCTGGAAAATCCCCTGGCGCAGGCCGTACTGGCCGGCGAATTCGCCCCGGGGGACACGGTTGCCGTGGCGCTGGAAGATGATCGTCTGGTATTTGCCAGCGCGCGGGACTAAGCTGATAAGAGCCTTGCGAACCTGTTGCTGGTTCGCAAGCGGGTGCGACCGGTGTGGTCGCTGTGGCGAACGGAGCGTGCATCAATGGTATTAACCCCTTCGACGATGATTCCCCTGGGTACCCATGCCGCGGACTTCGCGTTACCGGATCCCCGCTCTGGCGAGGTGCGCTCTTTGGCGCAAGTGCGGGGCGCGAAAGGCACCCTGGTGATGTTTATTTGTAATCACTGCCCGTTCGTCAGGCATATTGAGGCGGGACTGGGGAAACTGGGTGAGGATTTTGCAGGTAGCGACATTGGTATCGTCGCCATCAGCAGCAACGACGCGCAGGCTTACCCAGAGGATGGCCCCACCGAGATGGCTCGCAAGACCTATCCGTTTCCCTATCTGTACGACGCCTCCCAACAGACCGCCAAAGACTATGGCGCGGTCTGTACACCGGATTTTTTTGTCTTCGACGGGGATTTGACCTGCGTGTATCGCGGCCAGTTCGATGACGCGAGACCCGGCAACGCGGTTGCTGTCACGGGACGGGATATACGCGCAGCGCTACAGAATTTGCTGGATGGGGTAGCCGTTCCGGCGACGCAGACCCCCAGCGTGGGTTGCAATATCAAATGGCGAGCTGGGGCTGATTGACGGGGCGTCGACAGTGCAGGGCACCGTTCGCGATCCCGCCGCGGCGCTGCAGTTATTCGGGGTGGGGTAAGGCTAGTCGCAAAACGCGGCGATTTGCCGCTCCGAGTCGGCGCGCCACTGGGCGTGTTCCTCCTCGGAAATATAGCGATTCTCACCGGTTTTGTGGTCCATCACCATAACCCGCGCATGCACGTCGAGGGTCTCCAGATTACGTCTGGCGGCCGCGCAGTTCTCGGCGCGTTTGGCGGCCACCTGGGCAGCCTGTTCCGGGGTTTGTTCGCTTTCCGCGGGGGCTGGCGCACTGTCGCCCGCAGTGGCGGTTTTAGTCTGGTCTTTGGCTGCGACGGCGGCCGTGGGGGCGCTCGGGGATTTACTGACCTCGACGGTTTGCGCTGCCTGGTCGGCAGGTTCCTGTAGCGTATAGTGGGTGACGCCCTCGGCATCCACCCATTTGTAATATTTTTCGCCAGCGAGGCAAACCAGGGTAACGCTGGCGGCGAGCAAAACGACGGCCAGTTGTGTCTTCATTGCGCATAGCTCCCTTGTCGTTGATTCACACGGGCAGTTTTGGGCGGCCAGTATACACTCTCGGTAGCGGGAACACTGTGCGCCAGATCGAGTTTTTCACCGCCGGCGTGGCGTCCGCAGCCTATGCGTTGCGCCGACCGCAGGGGGCAGGGTACAACTGCCGGGGCAAAAAGGCCACCGGTTGACGCCCGTGGGCCCGATCCGCAAGGGCGCTGCGCTGCCACCGTATTGGCGGACACAAGCGGTTGACGAATAACAGGAAAATGATACAGTAACGCCCCTGCGGGGAAAAATCTTCCCCGTGCCGGGTGAGTCCCGGTTACCAGGTGGGCGTAAACAGCGCTCGCTGGTCATCTAAAGCGCGGGCGTATCAACCAGTACCCCGACAGCAGTTTGAACCCGATAACTGCCGTGTTGTCCTTAAACCACTTGTGATGTCACAGCGATCCGATGGTCACGCCCACAGGGTGCGAGTTTCTGTGGCGACATGACGAGGGTTTGCAAGTGGAATATTTATCCGGTGGCGAAATTGTGGTGCGCGCCCTGCGCGATGCTGGCGTCACGTGTCTGTGGGGTTATCCCGGCGGTGCGGCGCTACATATGTACGACGCCCTGTTTCGCCAGGACGACGTTAAACATATTTTAATGCGTCACGAGCAGGCGGCGGTGCACGCCGCCGACGGATACGCGCGGGCCACCGGCGGCGTCGGCGCGGCCCTGGTCACCTCGGGCCCCGGTGCCACCAACGCCATTACCGGTATCGCGACCGCCTACATGGATTCCATTCCGCTGGTGGTTATCTCGGGTCAGGTCCCCCAGGAAAAAATCGGCGAGGACGCTTTTCAGGAGACCGATATGATCGGTATCTCCCGCCCCATCGTTAAGCACAGCTATCTGGTCAAGCGCGCCGAGGATATTGCGGAAACCATTGCCAAGGCGTTCTATATCGCGGCCAGCGGACGACCGGGGCCGGTGGTGGTCGACATCCCCAAGGACGTGACTGACCCCAATCACAAGGTCGCTTACGCCTTTCCGGAGAAAGTTAAAATTCGCTCCTACCAACCGACGACGCGGGGCCATTCCGGGCAGATCAAGCGCGCCGCGCAACTGCTGCTGGAAGCGAAAAAACCCATCATATACAGCGGTGGCGGCGTGGTCATGGGCAACGCGGCGCAGCAGTTAGCCGCCCTCGCCAGAGCCCTTAACTATCCGGTAACGAATACGCTGATGGGTCTCGGTGGTTTTCCCGGTAGCGATCGGCAATTCCTCGGCATGCTGGGCATGCACGGTACCGTCGAAGCCAATATGGCGATGCACCATGCGGATGTGATTCTGGCGGTCGGCGCACGCTTTGACGATCGGGTGACGAATACCCCCAACAAATTCTGCCCGGACGCGAAAATTATTCACATCGATGTGGATCCCACTTCGATATCGAAAACGGTGCGGGTGGATATTCCCATCGTCGGCCCCTGTGATGTGGTGCTCGAGGATCTGTTGACCCAGGTGACTGACCAGCTCGAGCAGGTGGATCAGGATGAGCTGGCGTCCTGGTGGGGACAGATAGATGAGTGGCGCAATCGGCACGGGCTGTACACCGCGGCGCGCCACGAGCCGAGCGGCGGCGACATGATCAAACCCCAGGATGCGATCAAGTTACTTTACAAGGTCACCGGGGGTAATGCCTACGTGACGTCCGATGTGGGGCAACATCAGATGTTTGCCGCCCAGTACTATCTGTTTGACAAACCCCGCCAGTGGTTCAACTCCGGCGGGCTCGGCACCATGGGCTATGGCTTGCCGGCGGCGATGGGGGTGCAAATGGCGCATCCTGGCGCGGATGTGGCCTGTGTGACGGGGGAGGGCAGTATTCAGATGTGTATTCAGGAGTTGTCCGCCTGTACCCAGCACCAGTTGCCGGTCAAGATTATTAATCTCAATAACCTCGCCCTGGGTATGGTGAAGCAGTGGCAGGATATGCAGTACGGGGGGCGCTATTCCCAGATTCTGTATGAGGACTCCTTGCCCGATTTTGTCAAACTTGCCGAGGCCTACGGGCACATCGGGCTGCGCGTAGAGCGTTACGAGGAGCTGGAGGACAAACTGCGGGAGTGTTTCAGCTACAAGGATCGGGTAGTTTTTCTCGATATCTGTGTCGATCCCGAGGAGCACGTCTATCCGATGCACGTGTCGCCTGGGTCGATGCGCGATATGTGGCTGGGCAAGGCGGAGCGAACCTGATGAGACATATTATTTCGGTACTGATGGAGAACGAACCGGGCGCCCTGTCCCGGGTGGTGGGGTTATTTTCCCAGCGCGGCTACAACATAGACACGCTCACTGTGGCGCCGACTGAAGATAAAACCTTGTCGCGCCTGACGCTAACTACTCACGGCAACGACCTGACTATCGAGCAGATCACCAAACAGCTCAATAAATTGGTGGATGTGGTCAAAGTGATAGACCTGACCGACGGGGCCCACGTCGAGCGCGAACTGATGTTGCTGAAAGTCAGGGCGACCGGTTCCCAGCGCGCGGAAATCAAGCGCTGTGTCGATATTTTTCGTGGGCAGATCGTCGATGTCACGCCGGGCACCTACGTCGTTCAGATTTCCGGCAATAGTGATAAACTTGACGCCTTTATCGAGTCGATGGGTGACGCATCTATTCTGGAAGTGGTGCGCTCCGGAGTGTCGGGGGTTGCGCGCGGTGAAAAATCGTTGCGCCTGTAATGTGCGCGGCAGGTAAGCGGGCAATTTCGTTCAATTTAATCTCAAACCAGGTAGAAAATTATGCAAGTGTATTACGACAAAGATTGTGACCTATCCATTGTGCGCGGTAAAAAAGTTGCCATTGTTGGCTACGGCTCCCAGGGCCACGCTCACGCCCTGAATCTGCGCGATTCCGGCGTGGAAAATGTCGTGGTGGCGCTGCGCAAGGGGTCCCCCTCCTGGGCCAAGGCGGAGGGTGCGGGACTCGCGGTGGCAGAGGTGGCGAGCGCGGTTGCCGGTGCGGATGTGGTCATGTTGCTGGCCCCCGACGAGCACCAGAAAAATATTTATTACAAGGACGTGGAGCCGAATCTCAAGCAGGGGGCCGCGCTGGCATTTGCCCATGGTTTCAATATCCACTTCCAGTTAATTGAGCCGCGCAAGGATCTGGATGTCATTATGATTGCCCCCAAAGGGCCGGGCCATACCGTGCGCAGCACCTATACGGAAGGTGGTGGCGTGCCGTCCCTGATCGCCATCTATCAGGATGCTTCCGGTCAGGCGCGGGACATCGCGCTGTCTTATGCCTCCGCCAACGGCGGCGGGCGTTCGGGCATTATTGAAACGAATTTTCGCGAGGAAACCGAAACTGACCTGTTCGGCGAACAGGCAGTGCTGTGCGGAGGCGCATCGGCACTGGTGCAGGCCGGGTTTGAAACGTTGGTTGAAGCGGGTTACGCGCCGGAAATGGCCTACTTTGAATGTTTGCATGAACTCAAGTTGATTGTCGATTTGATGTATCAGGGCGGGATTGCGGATATGCGTTACTCGATCTCTAATACGGCTGAGTTTGGCGATTATGCCAGCGGTGCGCGTATTATTACCGACGAAACCAAAAAAGAGATGAAACGCGTACTGGAGGATATTCAGACTGGGAAATTTGCCCGCGAGTTTATTCTGGATAATCAGGCCGGCAACCCGGTGCTGAAAGCGCGTCGACGGCGGGCACAGGAACATCAAATCGAGGAAGTTGGCACCAAACTGCGGGGCATGATGCCGTGGATTGGCAAAAACAAACTGATCGACAAAACCCGCAACTAATTTCTGGCGAGTGGGGTGGGGAGGCTGAGCAACGCTTGCCCGCTCCCCGACGCCGGAAAAAGCAAAAGTGTCACCCGCGGTGTTGTCGCCGACCGTTGTGATCAAGGGGTAAATTAAAGGTATGCCGGACCAGGATTTTTCCGAGGACAGCAAGCCCTTCGCAGCGGGTGAACGGGAAGACGAACACGTCTCCGCGGCCGAAGATAACCCGGTGGTACACCGCCGACGGGGCATTTACCTGCTGCCCAATCTGCTGACTACCGGCGCGCTGTTTGGTGGGTTTTACGCCATATTGTCGGCCATGAATGGCAAGTTTGAGGCCGCGGCCGTGGCCATTTTTGTGGCCATGCTGTTCGACGGCCTCGACGGCACGGTGGCGCGTCTGACCAATACCCAGAGCGCTTTTGGTGTGCAGTACGACAGTCTGTCTGACATGGTCTCTTTCGGTGTGGCGCCGGCGGTGGTGGCGTTTAGCTGGATGTTGTTTTCCCTGGGTAAACTGGGGTGGGCGGCCGCATTTGTGTACGCCTCCTGTGCCGCGTTGCGACTGGCACGGTTTAATATTCAGGTAGAACAGGCCGACCCCAAATATTTTATCGGGCTGGCGAGTCCGTCCGCGGCGGGTCTGGTGGCGGCCATGGTGTGGAGTGGCTACGACGCGGAGCCGACCCGCACGCTGGCGTACACCGCCGCGCTGGTTACCGCGCTAGCTGGCCTGCTGATGGTATCCGGTATCCAATACCGCAGCATCAAGGGTTTTGATCTCAGGGGACACGTGCCGTTTATCACCATTCTCGCGATTGTACTGTTGCTGGTGATCATCACTATCGATCCGCCGCGGGTGCTGTTGATCATGGCCTTGCTGTATGCCGCTTCGGCTCCAGCCCAGTGGGTCTGGGAAAAATTTCGCCAGCGCCGCGACCTCGCGCGGTAAATCAGGGCTTGGCAGTGGTGATGAAATCTGATTGAATAAAGCCTGTGCTTTAATCACCACAACCGGATCAAGACGACAGAATGTACCGCACGACAGCCATATCCCTTCCCCGCCGGCAACGCCTGTTGCCGACGCTGTCTGCTATTCGCCTGCTGGTGCTGCTGCCCTGAGGGGCATACAACCGATACACCAAAATTTAAAATAGTTTTGCAAACACCCCTCTCACCGAGGAGAATCCGTATTAGTCTGATTCCGAGTCGCTCGGGGTCATCGGGAGAAATACCATGAACAAAGAACGGTTGATTATTTTCGACACTACCTTGCGCGACGGCGAACAAAGTCCGGGCGCTGCGATGACCAAAGAAGAAAAATTACGCATTGCCAAGGCGCTGGAAAAATTGCGGGTGGATGTGATCGAGGCGGGCTTTGCCACCTCCAGTCAGGGCGATTTTGAGGCGGTGAAAAGTATTGCCCAGACAATCAAGGACAGCATTGTGTGCAGTCTGGCCCGTACTACACACGCCGATATTGAGCGTGCAGCCGAGGCGCTTGCTGGCGCGAAT
>JBFJMM010000059.1:0-10813 GCA_041633885.1 Porticoccaceae bacterium | reverse complement strand
GTTGGCGGTTTCCACGAAGTAGCGCGCGTCGCCAATACACTCCGACGCAATTAAAATACGCTCCGCATTCATGCCGTCCAGAATGTACTTAAAGCCTTTATCTTCCTCGCCAATGCGGTTCGCCGCGGGCACCCGCAAATTGTCGAAGAATAACTCGGTGGTGGAGTGATTAACCATGGTTTTAATCGGGTTGATGGTCAAGCCATTACCCACCGCATCGCGCATATCCACCAAAAACACCGCCATGCCATCAGAAGGTTTTTTGCACTCTTCCAGAGGGGTGGTGCGTACCAATAGCACCATCAGGTCGGAGTGCTCGGTGCGCGAGATAAAAACTTTTTGCCCGTTAATCACGTAATCGTCGCCATCGCGCACCGCACGGGTGCGAATGCGGGTGGTGTCCGTGCCGCTGGTGGGCTCGGTCACCCCAAAAGCCTGCAGGCGCAGGGAGCCGTCGGCAATGGCTGGCAAATATTTTTGCTTTTGCTCCGGGCTGCCGTGTTTCAACAGCACGCCCATGGTGTACATCTGCGCGTGGCAAGCACCACCATTGCAACCGCTACGCTGAATTTCCTCCAGCACCGCACAGCCGGCGGCAATAGGCAGCCCGCTGCCACCGTACTCTTCGGGGATCAGCACGGACAGGAAGCCGGCATCCGTCAACGCTTTCACAAATTCGGTGGGATAGGTGCGCGTGTCATCCAGTTTGCGCCAGTATTCACCAGGGTACTGGCTGCACAGTTTCGCGACGGCCTCGCGGATTTCGGGGTAACACTGCGTATCGCTCATATTTCGATGCCTGTGTTCAATTGCATTAGGCGTTGCCAATGACGCCATGTGGACGGCGGGTTGTAGCAGATAGAATCGCTGCCTGGTACATACGATTGCCAATGAAGCTATTCCAGGCAAGCTCCCTGACGGGACTCCCTGCGTGGATCAGGTGGTCTGGAGCGGGCGGCGGCAAATTGTAGCGGTAATGGTTTGGACGGTAAACCATGGGGCTTACGTAACGGGCCTACAACTTGCGAGATGCATACAGACTGTTCAGCAACGGTGGAGGGATATGACCAGAAAACCTCGGCCGCATGCGCTTACGCAATGCCTACCGGAGTTCCCACAAAAATCGCGTATTTATCGATCCCTCAGGTGGGCAGCCTGACGGCTTTCCAATAGCGAGCCGCCCAGTACCTGTTAGTCAAACTGGAGATTTTTATGCCCTTTTTGGTAGACGCGTGCAGAAACTTGTTGTCCCCCATGGCGATACCTACATGGTTAACCGACGGGTTGGTTTTGAAAAACACCAGGTCCCCCGGTTGAATATCATCCATGGCTACCGGCTGGCCTATGCGCGCCTGCGCCTGGGCGGTACGCGGCAGCGGTAGACCAAACTGCTCGCGAAACGTCAGCAACACAAATCCCGAGCAATCGACACCGGCTTTCGTCAAACCACCGTAGCGGTAAGGAACTCCCTGCCAGTTCCGGTGGGCTTCCTCCAGCTTGGCGTAAATTTCAGCGTAGGTATCGACGACCGGTGCCTGCTGCGTGGGGATGGCTTGCACACTGGGAGCATGCTGGTGCGTACAGCCGTGCAACAATAACACCCCTATTATCAAAAAATTTCTCATCGCGCCGCCGCCCACCTGGTCTTTGACTGAAGTAACCCGATGAATTTTAACCCGATTAGGTTTATATCTGCAAAAGGCGGGTAGAAGACAATGACGGGGGGAAGACAAGCTCTCGGCGCTGGCCCGGCGTTTGTAAGTCTGAGAACTGGAATAGTGCTGCCGGCAAAAAGGCAGCGGGCGCAAGCCTGCACAGCACGCCTTAGTAGCCGGAAGACTCGACCGTTCGTGGGTTCATTCACTAAACATTCGTAAGGTAAGAGTGTCGGAGAGTTTTTTCAATTACGCTAAACCACGCCCTTCATCCAGGCGAAGAGGTAGGCGAGGCCACCCACAATACTGACTACCACCCACAACACCAGCAACAGGCGCAACGGACGAAATGGCTGGCGTTCCACACTATGCACAGGCGTTGCCAGATATTCGCGCACCCGCGCCATGTCTTCTTCGGATAATTTATTCGGCTTTTGCATACAGTTCTCTCGTGGTCAGGTCACGCAATAAAACTGTCCTCCGCGATATCCATCAGAGGTTCCGCACCCGCTTTGATGGTTGCGACCAGGCTGCGTGTTCTGGGCAGCAGTTTAGCGTAATAGAAGCGTGCCGTGGCTAATTTCCCGTTATAAAACGCACTTTCGCTACTACCAGCTCTGAGTTGTCGGTCGGCCGTCTCGGCCGCCATCGCCCACATCAGCGCCAACGATACATAGCCCGCATACATCAGGTAGTCAAAAGAGGCCGCGCCCACCTCCTCCGGATCCTGTAACGCCTTAAAGCCGATGTCCCGGGTCAGTTGCTCCCATTCGTCGGCAAGCTCCCGCAAGGGGCGAATAAACTCGGCCAACGCGCGGTTATCGGCGTGTATCTCACAGTAATCACGAATGCGGCCGGTAATCAGCCCCAGGGCTTTACCCTGGGTGCCGAGGACTTTACGACCCAACAGATCGAGGGCCTGAATCCCGCTGGTTCCCTCGTATATGGTCGAAATGCGCGCATCGCGCAGGTTCTGTTCCATGCCCCACTCCCGCACATAACCGTGACCGCCGAATACCTGCACGCCAAGGCTGGCGCTCTCCACCCCAGTTTCCGTGCAGAACCCCTTGGCAATGGGCGTCATCAGTGCGAGAAACCGTTCGGCCTGCTCACGCTCTGCTGCGTCCGCCGACAGATGGGTGATATCCACCTCGTGGGACAGATAATGAATCAACAGCCGGTTGCCCTCCGCAAACGCTTTGATGGTGAGCAACATGCGCCGCACATCGGGATGCACAATAATGGGATCGGCGGGGCCCTCCGGATTTTTCGGGCCGCTCAGGGCGCGCATCTGCAGGCGTTCGCGGGCGTATGCCACCGCTCCCTGTAATGCCAGCTCGGCGTTAACTACGCCCTGCATGGCTGTGCCGATGCGCGCCACATTCATAAACGTAAACATGCAGTTCAATCCGCGATTCACTTCCCCCAGCAAAAAACCGCGGGCGTTATCGAAGTTCAACACGCAGGTTGCGTTGCCATGCAGGCCCATTTTGTGCTCGATAGAACCGCAGCTGACTCCATTAGCTTCGCCAGCACTGCCGTCCGGCGCCGGTAGAAATTTGGGTACGATAAACAGGGAAATACCCTTGGTGCCCGCAGGTGAATCCGGCAATCTGGCCAGCACAATGTGCACGATGTTGCCGGACACATCGTGATCCCCCGACGAGATAAATATCTTGGTGCCGGTAATGCGATAACTGCCATCCGCCGCCGGTTCGGCTCTGGTGCGCAGCATGCCCAGATCCGTGCCGCAGTGCGCCTCGGTCAGGCACATAGTCGCCGACCACTCGCCAGATACCAGCCTGGGCAAATACGTCCCCCGCTGTTCGGGGCTCCCGTGAGCAGTAATGGTGGCCCGGGCACCTTTGGTCAAACCCGAATACATATCCCAGGCCCAGTTCGCCGCTCCGGTAAATTCAGTGACAATATTTTCCACGGACGGCGGAAAGCCCTGCCCGCCGTACTCAGGTTGACCGGTCAGGCCAGGCCATCCGTCGGCAACGTACTGCTGGTAAGCCGCTTTAAACCCCGAGGGCGCTCGTACGCCCTCTTCGGTCCAGGTGCAGCCCTCCTCATCACCGCTACGATTGAGCGGCGCCAGCACATTTTCGCTAAAGGTAGCGACCGCCTCGACCACCGCAGCCATGACATCGGGCGTCGCGTCGGCACAGTCGGGTAACGTTTGCCAGTGTTTGTGAAAATCAAACACTTCATTGCGCACAAACGCCATGTCGCGCACAGGTGCTTTGTAGGCGGGCATATCCAGATATCCACAGGTTTCGGTGACAGGCGAGTCTATGCCTCCCAAAAGTCAAAATACAGGGACGGTACTCATTTTGTATGACTCTGGGGTCAAAAAAGCGGGGCAATATTCAGGTGTTCAGCCACGCCTTCGGGCGCTGCGCAATCTAAAAACGGTACCACTCCGAGTAGCGGATACGGTACCCGGGCGCACAGGGTTGCGAGATTTTCGCGATGGCGGGCCATGTCCGGCTGCACACTGTTAGCGACCCATCCGGCAATCACCAGTCCATCGCGCCTGATGGCTTCCATGGTGAGCAAAGCGTGATTGATGCATCCGAGTCGCATGGCAACCACGACGATCACCGGGATATCGAGAAGTTTAGGGATGTCCGCGAACATTTGTGTAGCGTTGAGGGGCACCCGCCAGCCACCCGCCCCTTCGATCACCGTCAGGTCTGCACCGCAATCCATTACCTGGCGACCCGCCGCCGCCAGTGCCGCCGCGCCCAGTTCAATGCCGGTTTCTGCAGCCGCAATATGCGGCGCGATCGGCTCCCGGAGCGCCACCGGATTAATTAAAGGATAGGGCAGTTTAATTGATGCAGTGCGTTGTAAAAGCAACGCGTCGTCATTGCGCAACCCATCCACGCCTTCTTCGCAACCCGCCGCCACCGGCTTGGCCGCCGCTGTGCTCAAGCCGCGCCCATTGGCGGCGTGTAGCAACCCCGCCGCAATAAGTGTTTTACCTACACCGGTATCGGTACCGGTTATAAAATACGTTGCCGCCATCAGCAGCACCGTAGAGCGGTATCCAGTGCCGCCAGCAAACCATCGATGTCGCTATCGCTGTGTTCGGCATTTATCGTCACGCGCAATCGGGCGCCACCTCTGGGTACGGTGGGCGGACGAATCGCGCCCACCCAATAGCCCGCCGCGCGCAACGCGGCGCCGACCGCGACAACTTTCGTATCGGCGCCGATCACGACCGGCTGAATGGGTGTAATGGAAGGTAAAAGTGGCAAAGACAATTGCTGCGCGCCGCGCTGAAACCGGGCGATAAGATACTGCAATCTTTCTCTGCGCCAGGTCTCGGTTTGTACCAGCTTCAGACTGGCGCGGCTGGCCGCCGCCACCGCTGGGGGCAGCGCGGTGGTATATATATAGGTGCGACTGAATTGAATCAGGGTTTCGATTAGCGGCTCGCTACCGGCCACAAACGCACCAAATGATCCCAGCGCTTTACCCAGAGTGCCCATCAGGATTGGCAGGCGCGCGCTGTCCAGCGCAAAATGCTCCGCAACGCCGCCGCCGTTTTTCCCCAGCACACCAAACCCGTGGGCATCGTCGACCATTAACCAGGCCCCAGTGTCGGCGGCAAGCTCGGTCAGCTCCGGCAGCGACGCCAGGTCGCCATCCATACTAAACACGCCGTCCGTTGCAATCAGTTGCCGCCCACCCTGCCGCGCCGTTAACAGCTTGCGCAGTGCGGTCAGATCACCATGGGGGTAGCGCTCGAAATCACCTTTGCACAGAAAACCGCCATCCAGTAACGAGGCGTGATTGAGGCGATCCTGCAATACTCGATCACCCGTTCCCACCAGCGCACCGATGGTGCCGAGGTTGGCCATGTACCCGGTGGAAAACAGCAACGCTCGGGGCCTGCCAGTAAAGGCAGCGAGCTCCTCCTCCAGCGCGTGGTGCTCGCGGCTGTGGCCACTGATCAAATGGGACGCGCCACTACCTGCCCCGTACTGGTTTACCGCCGCCTGAAACGCGCTGATAACCGCTGGGTGATTGGCTAATCCGAGATAGTCGTTGCTACTGAATGCCACATAGGTGGTGGACCCCGTTCTGACCAGCCTGCCCTGGGGCGAATCGAGAGTTAAGCGGTGGCGGTACAGCCCCGCAGCGCGCCGCGCCGCGAGCCCCGCTTCCAGCTCCCGGTCGAGGACGCTCATGGTTTAATGGGCGGCGTTATAAAACAAATGGGCCGTAGCGGCACTCTGGACCTGATCGTGCAACGCTCCCGCGACCTCCCCGTCATCGTGGACTGCGGAGGTTTCCTCTGGGGTGATACCCAGACGCGCAAATAACTGCCGATCCTTATTGGCCCCGGGATTGCCCGTGGTCAGTAATTTTTCCCCGTAAAAAATAGAGTTGGCCCCCGCCAGGAACGTCAATGCCTGCATCTGCTCATTCATAGCTTCGCGCCCGGCGGACAAACGTACATGGGAGGCCGGCATCAATATGCGCGCAACGGCAACGGTGCGAATGAAATCAAAGGGGTCGAGGTCGTCCTGTGTTTCCAGCGGCGTGCCCTCGACCTTGACCAGCATATTGATCGGCACGGATTCAGGATGTTCCGGCAGATTGGCCAGTTGCATCAATAATCCGGCGCGATCTTCGAGTGCCTCGCCCATGCCGACAATGCCACCGCAACATACTTTCATGCCGGCGCTGCGCACGTTTTCCAGGGTCGTCAGTCGGTCCTGGTAGGTGCGCGTCGTAATAATTTCGCCATAGTATTCCGGAGATGTATCCAGATTGTGGTTGTAATAATCCAGCCCGGCGTCTGCCAGCGCTGCGGCTTGCGCGGCACTCAACATACCGAGAGTCATGCACGTCTCGAGCCCCAACCCCTTGACCTCCTGCACCATGCCGATCACATGGGGCATATCTTTGTCCCGTGGCGAGCGCCACGCCGCGCCCATGCAGAACCGCGTCGCACCGCTGTGTTTGGCGGCCCGCGCTGCGGCGATCACCTGTTCCAGTTCCAGCAATTTTTCTTTTTCCAGCCCGGTGTTGTAGTGGCCGCTCTGCGGACAGTATTTACAATCTTCCGGGCAGGCCCCAGTTTTAATCGAGAGCAGGGTACTGACCTGTACCTGATTGGGATCGAAATGGACCCGATGCACGCTCTGCGCCTGAAACATCAGGTCGCTGAACGGTTGTTGCAACAGGGTTAATACTTCGTTTTTGGACCAGTCGTGACGGACGGTATGCATAATCAATCCAGTTGCCAGATAAAAACCAGTGAGCCATGATAATGCAGGCGAAAACACTGTCAACCTAAAACTCGCCGCACGGTTAACTAGATATCGACGTCCGGGCTTGCGGTATTGGGTTAACCGTAGCGCTCAAGGCACAAGGAAAGGAGCAAGGATGCCCCCGTTTAGCTTTCGACTGTTTCCGGGTCGCTGTGTGCTGTGCGGCGGCAACAGCGCCTGTGCCAGGGATCTGTGTTTGGGCTGTGCGCAGGATCTGCCGCACATTTCCAATGCTTGCGTGCACTGCGCACTACCCCTGCCCACGACGGGCATTTGTGGCCAGTGCCTGCACACGCCGCCGCTATTCTCCCGAGCGCTGGTACCCTTTAGTTATGCCATGCCGCTGGATACACTGATTAAGCGTTTCAAATACGATGCGGATCTCGCAAGTGGTCGGGTACTTGGTCAACTATTTTGCAACTACCTTTACACATTGCGAGCACGCCAGTCCCGCGCTGCGGACTGGTTGCTCCCCACCTGCATCATTCCCATGCCATTGCACCCCGGCCGTCGCTGGTCCCGCGGATTCAATCAGTCCGTGGAACTGGCGCGGATCATCGCCAAAGAATTCGCTCTCCCCTGCCAGATGCATGGCGTACGGCGTGTCATAAATACACCCCCACAACAAAACCTGTCGCGCCATCAGCGGCGACGTAATGTACGCAGCGCTTTTTCCATCCCAGCTGATTTTAGCGGTCAACAGGTCGCCATTGTCGACGACGTGATCACCACCGGCAGTACCGCAAACTCCCTGGCCCGCGCATTACTGGCCGCTGGCGCTAAAGAAGTCGAAGTGTGGGCAATCGCCCGCACCACTGGCAAATTACACAGTGCGCGTCAATAATAGACCCATGGACAAAAAAACCCAGCTTTGCAATGAGACGCTGTGGCAGCAGATATACGACGAGGTAAGCGCAACCTCGACTCAGGAGCCGGTGCTCGCCAGCTTTTTGCACGCCACCATCCTCAACCACAAGACGCTCGCGGCAGCGCTGAGCTTTCATCTGGCCAACAAGCTGCACAGCGACGTCACCCCGTCGTTGTTGTTGCGCGAGGTGTTTGACGAAGCCTGTGCCGCTGATCCAGCCATTATCGACAGCGTGCGCTGCGACATTATCGCTACTTACGAGCGGGATTCCGCCTGCGACAGTTTTTCGACGCCTTTTTTATATTACAAAGGCCTGCACGCGCTGGCCGGCTATCGGGTCGCCCACTGGTTGTGGCACCACGGGCGGCGTCCCCTGGCGCTGGTATTGCAAAATCGCATTTCCGTCGTGTTTGGCGTCGATATTCACCCCGCCGCACGCATTGGCAAAGGCGTTATGTTTGACCACGCCAGCGGGATTGTAGTCGGCGAAACGGCGGTCATTGAGGATTGCGTCTCCATGATGCAATCGGTCACCCTCGGCGGTACCGGCAAGGACACGGGGGATCGGCACCCAAAAATTCGTCGCGGCGTCCTGATCGGCCCCGGCGCGAAAATTCTTGGCAACATTGAAATCGGCGAAGGCGCGAAAATCGCGGCCGCCAGTGTAGTGCTTAAGGATGTTCCGGCCCACGCCATTGTCGCCGGGGTGCCGGCCAAAGTGGTCGGCACTACCCATATCGAAGACCCCGCTGAAAAAATGGATCACGGCCTGGAAGGCTGTGGTTGCGATTAGCGCTAACGGACCCACATCCAGTTGTGGTCAACGTGGTAAAAACGCAAACCCGCTTAGATATCGCTAAAGGGCACAGCCTGTTGTATTCGCTCCAGACTAAGGAGTGCCATCAACAGTCGATCGACCCCAAGGGCAACGCCCGCGCTGACCGGCAAGCCCACCGCCAGAGCTGCCAACAGATTCTCGTCTGGTGTCACGACCGGTAACTGGTGCGCCTGACGCAGTCGGTTGTCTGCATCGAAACGACGGCGCTGCTCCACCGGGTCGGTCAGTTCGAAATATCCATTGGCCAACTCGGCACCATCGACAAACGCCTCGAAACGGCGCGCAATCAGATTGCCACTCTGGTCTTCACCCAGCGTCGCCAGCGCACATTGGCAAGCTGGGTAGTCGTGCACGAAAACCAGCCCCTTCGGCAATTGTGGCTCTACCGCCAGGCTAAAAATCAAATCCAGACACACGCTGCGTTCCGCCTGCGCCCAATTATCCCCAGCGTACTGTGTCGCAAGTTGCTGTAGTTGCGGGAGGGCGGCGCGATGGGGATCGCAACCGGTGACACTTGTGAATAAATAGCCATAGCGGTGCGTGTCGGGCGTCGCTGCCTGCGCAAACCCCGCCGCCACCAGCAGTTGGGCGACCTCCGCCATTAACTGATGCTCGTCCCAACCCGGCCGATACCACTCCAACAACGTAAATTCGGTGCGATGCCGATGACCCTGCTCGCCATCGCGAAACACTTTACCCAGGTTATAGATCGCCCCCAGCCCGGAAGCCAACAGGCGCTTCATATAGTATTCGGGAGATGTTTGCAGGTAGGCGGTGCGACCGTTGGCAATAGTGCTCAGACCCTGGATATTAAATTCCGTAACGCCGGTGACACCGAGTAATGGCACGTCGACTTCCAATACGTCACGCTGCTCAAAAAAATGTCGCATAGTCGCCAACAGGGCGGCGCGGCGGCGCAAAGTCGCCGCAGTCGCGCTCGGTAACCAGTCGGCGGTCGTCATCCTTCCCTCGCTATCTTGTTACCACAAAAAAGGGCAGCTTGCGCCACCCTTAGTGCCAGAGAGAGTGCCGGAGAGATTTCCCACGACTGGCAAGCGCCTAGTCCCGCGCCCGACCCAGGTACTCGCCGGTGCGGGTGTCGACTCGAATAACTTCGCCCTCACCGAGGAACAGCGGCACCTTAACCACCGCCCCGGTACTTAATTTTGCCGGCTTGGTGCCGCCCTGAGCGGTGTCGCCCTTGATACCCGGATCAGTCTCGACTATTTCCATTTCGACGTGGTTAGCCGGGGTTACCGCCAACGGCACACCGTTATACAAAGTGACGATACAGGTATCTTCTTCGCGCAGCCACAGCGCGGCATCTCCCACGGTGTTCTTATCCGCCTGGTGCTGCTCAAACGTATCCGGCTCCATGAAATGCCAGTACTCGCCGTCGTTGTAAAGGTATTGCATATCCTTGTCCCGCACATCCGCACCCTCCAGGGATTCGCCGGACTTGAAGGTGCGCTCCCAGACGCGGCCACTCCTCAGATTGCGCAGACGCACGCGACTGAATGCCTGCCCCTTGCCGGGTTTTACGAATTCGTTTTCGACAATGGAGCAGGGGTCGCCGTCGAGGATTACTTTCAGACCGGAGCGGAATTCATTGGTAGAATAGGTTGCCATTCGTGCCTCTATTTACAGGTCGTCACACAATTTTAAAAACTGGATTCTTTCGAGGGTCGCTATGATACAGCACACCAGCCACCCATGGCACGCACGCCCCTGGCAGCAGGAGCTGGCAGAGGCGGTGCGCGACCCCCGGGAGCTATGCGAACTACTGGCCCTCGACCCAGATTTATTCCCCGGGACATACGCCGCACACGGCGAGTTCGCGTTACGGGTGCCGCGCCCCTATCTCGCCCGTATGCGCCGCGGCGACCCCGACGATCCACTATTGCGTCAAGTCATGCCCCTTGGCAACGAAGTGATTTCGGTGGCCGGATACAACCGCGACCCGCTTGGCGAAACGGATGCTAACCCCATTCCTGGGCTTATTCACAAGTACCGCAGCCGGGTGCTACTGATTGTCAGTCCAGTGTGCGCCATTAACTGCCGTTACTGTTTTCGCCGACACTTTGCCTACGAGGAAAATCGGCCCACACGATCTCAGTGGCAACCTGCGCTGGATTACATTACCGCTCGACCGGAAATCAAC
>JBFJMM010000058.1:0-10875 GCA_041633885.1 Porticoccaceae bacterium | reverse complement strand
CAGGCTGGCACCGTGATCACCGATGGCCCGGATATTATTCTCAAAACCAAAGGCGGTCTGGAAGCCAAAACCTCCGACGGCCGGTTCTCCTTCAAAATCGGCGGGCGGATGCAGATCGACTACAACGATTACGACGGGGTTATCAACAAGAATGTTGATGAGAACGGCAGCGATATCTGGTTTCGTCGCGCACGCCTGGAGCTGGGCGGTCATTACGACGACTGGAGTTACGCACTGTCTTACAACCTCACCGACGACGGTTCCATCGATCTGCTCAATCTGAGCTACGACGGCTGGGGTGACCTGGCGACATTGACGTTTGGTCAGCAGAAAGAGGATTTTGGTCTGGAAGACACCGGCAGTTCCAAGTGGACCACGGCGGTGGAGCGCTCTTTGCCGTCCAACGCGTTTGATACGGGCAACAACATCGGTGTCAAACTGCATGGGTTCAACGATTTTCTGACCTACAGTCTCGGGGTCTACAAGCAGGATATTGATAGCAGCAATAATCTTGACACTGCCACTACCGGGCGTTTTGTGATTCGCCCCATGCGCGGTGAAAACGGCCTGATCCACCTGGGTGTTGGCTACACGGTGCGGGATAGCGACGACGGCTTCAGCAGCATTGAATCTCGCCTGGGTGTGCGCGGTGGCGAGGAGAAAACCGCGACCAAAGTGGCCGGAAAATATACAGGCGGCGCCCTGGGTGACGAGCTCAAGGCGGTAAATTTCGAATTGGCAGGAGTCTTTGGTCCGGCGCACTTTATGGCGGAATATTTTGATGGCGAACTGTCCGGGGTTGACGCCGCGCCCGATCTGGAGGCGGACGGTTATTATGTACAGGCCGGCTGGATCGTGACCGGTGAGAGTCGCTCCTACAAAAATGAGATCGCGGCGTTCGACAAGGTCAAACCCGAGGCCGCCGGTGGCGCCTGGGAAATTTTTGCCCGCTACGATGAACTGGATGTGTCCGGCAACAAAAATGAACCCTCGATCAGCCTCGCGGGCGAAACCGGCAATACCCTGACCCTGGGGGCCAACTGGTACGTCAACGAAGCGGTGAAGGTGGCATTTAATTACGTCAAGGCCGACGTGGATCAGGCGATCGGTGGCGAGGACGACGGCGATGCCATCGTGGCCCGCCTACAGTTCGCTTTTTAGTTAAATTCTGCGATTTTCCACACATCCCGGCACCTTCCGCCTACGGCGGAGGGTGCTTGTCCCTGTATCTTCGTCTAAACTCTTTGTATAAAATAACTGCAATAAGCTAATAGAGCAGACAGAGAAAACCAGGGGGAATCCAGTGGGCCGATTTAATTGCAGTCTCGCAGCAGCGATAATCAGTGCGTTTATGTCTGTCTCGGCGGTCGCCGAACAGTCCATTGCCCAGCCGGATCCCCTGGAGGGTGTCAACCGGGCGGTGTTTACATTCAATGAAACAGCAGACCGCTTCCTGCTGAAACCCATCGCAACGGGCTACCGGTATGTAACCCCCGACCCGGTGGAGAGCGGTATTAACCGGATGTTTAACAATGCCGGAGAAATCGTCAATATTGCCAATGATATCCTGCAGGGTAAAATTGCCCGTGCCGGCACGGATACTGGTCGTTTTTTAGTCAATTCGACCCTCGGCCTGGCGGGGTTTTTTGATGTAGCCGAGCATCTCGGTCTGCCTGGTAATGAAGGCGAAGACTTCGGTCAGACACTGGGCTACTGGGGCGTCGGCGAGGGGGCCTACATCGTTTTACCGTTTTTTGGTCCCAGCACATTGCGCGACGCACCCGGGTTGGCGGTGGACAGTTTCTTGAATCCGATTGGCGAGATAGATCACGTACCGACCCGCAATCAGGTCTATGGTGCGCAGGTCGTTTCGGCAAGATCTCAGTTGCTGGAAGCGGAAAAACTGATTCGCGGGGACAAATATATTTTCATCCGCGACGCCTATCTGCAACGCCGCCGCCATCTGGTGAGCGACGGGGCGGTAGAGGATGATTTCGGCGATGACTATTACTGACCGGTAGCGAATCGACAGCTTTTTCCGTTTACACAGGTTATCTATGGCAGGGGGCCGCAAGCGTGTCATGTTGATCGCAACGGATCAACAGCGATGCCAACAATGGGAACAGTATCTCCGTGCCGCAGACTGCCAGACATTGACGGTGGCCGGTACGGAAGAAGCTATCGAGCAGATTTCCGAATACCTGCCCGTATTACTGTTTATTCATGTCGACATGGATACCGGTATTCACGTGGCCGACGTGGATGAAAAATTCGCACAGCGGTGTCGTGATTCCGGATTAGCGGTTATTCCCGTTCTCACCCACCCCTCACCGGAAGATGTCGCTGCGAGCTTTCGCCGGGGTGCGGTCGATGTATTGATCGAACCGTTTAATCAGGACGATTTAAGCGTGGCCGTGGAGCGGGCTGGCGGCTTCAAGGATCTGTATCAGCAGAATATGGATTTTCGCCGGCAGTTGGAGCGAGCCAATCGGGATTTGCGGGAAAATATCAGCATTTTGCGCATGGACCAGATCGCCGGGCGGCAGGTGCAGCAGAATATGTTGCCCGTCACACCGCTGCGCCACGGTGACTACGAGATCGCCCATCGCATTATTCCCTCTCTGTATCTCAGCGGTGATTTTGTCGGTTACAATATTTTATTCGACCGCTACCTGCTGTTTTACTTTGCCGATGTGTCCGGCCATGGCGCATCCTCTGCGTTCGTTACGGTGATGCTCGGCTTTATTCTACGGCGTATTTTGCGCCGCCATCTCGCAGATAATGATTTCGAAGCATTGGCGCGGGCGCCGGAAGGGTTCGTCGAGCATATCAATCGGCAGATACTGGCTATGGGGCTGGATAAGCATCTGACCATATTTGCCGGTGCCATCGATATGCAGCGCAATATGTTGCGTTACACCGTCGGCGCGCAACTACCGATGCCGGTGTTTGTCCACGGCAACGATGCCCGGTTTTTGAGTGGCGGTGGCAAGCCGGTGGGGCTGTTCCCGGACGCGGTCTGGGAAGTCCAGGAAATTGCCCTTCCCGAGCGCTTTGCACTCGTGGTGGCGTCGGATGGCGTGCTCGACTGCCTGCCGGGGGCAACCATGGCACAGAAAGAGGAAAGACTTCTGGCCGCGGCCTCGCGCTGCGGCATGCAACACGAATTACTCTGTGCAGAACTGGGATTTAACGACATAAAGGAAGCGCCGGATGATGTGTCGGTCATGACTGTGACGCGAGGCGGATAGGGTGGACAAAGGTAAAATTCTGGTAGCTGAGTGCGACGGCACCTTCCTGATCAAAATGGTCGGCGACGTACGGGTAACACTGTGTGCATCCTTGAATCGTTATATCGACAGTATTTTTTCGAAAGGTCAGGGCGCGGCGCGTAAAGTACTGGTGGACCTGCTTTCCGCCCAGGGTCTGGACAGTACCACCCTGGGATTACTGGTAAAGCTGGCTCTGTACTGTCAGCGCGAACTGGGAATTCGCCCGGTGATATTTTGTCAGGATGAAAGTTTGTTGCGCACCCTCGAAGTGATGGCGATAGATGAATTGTTCACCGTCATCACAGAGGGTGCGCAGGAGTGCGCGGAGCTGGCCGAATTGGAACCGGTTGCCGCCAGCGAAGAAGAGTTGCGCCAGCAGGTCCTGGCTGCCCATCGGCTGCTGGTTGAAATCAATCCCCGCTGCGAGTCGGATTTCACCGACCTGATTCGTTCCCTCGAAAAATCTGTCAGTTCCTGACGGGTTCTTTGGCGGCGCTTTTGGCGCGAATAAAGCGGCTGTGGGGCACATGTATCAGTTCCGCAATTTTGCGGATGGTCGCCTCCTCGTACTTGTCCAGTTCCCGATCCGCGTAGGCGATAACCCATAGCTGGCGCACCAGTTCGTATTTGTCCTGTGCGGAAAAATGTTCGTTGACCAGCTCGGTAAACTGATACAGGGAGGTGGCCTCGGCGACTTCCGCGCGGGCCAGCGCGATCAGTTCGCGGCACTCCGCTGCGGACAGGGCAAAGTGGCTCTGCAGTAAACGAATCATGGCCAGCTCTTCGCTGGCATCGACTACCCCATCGGTGACCATAATTTCCACCAGCAGGGCGGCTGTCGCTTTCTGTATCGGCGCGGCCCCGGAGTGGCTGGGAGTATTGGGCAGGATCGAGTCGGTGAAAAACTTGCGAATGCCATTAATCATTTGTTTGCCAACGTGGTTAGTAATAACTCAAGACTTTCCTGGTCGCGAATAAACAGCCGAATCCCCTCGCTGAGTTTTTCCGTGGCCATGGCGTCCTGGTTAAGACGCAGGCGAAAATCGGATTCGCCAGTGACCATCAAGTTATCCCCGACCGTGTCCGGTGCGCCCCCGAGGGCACGGGTTAACGGGCCGTAATCCGCGGACAATTGTTCCAGTAACGGCGGACTGACGGTCAGGCGGTCGCACCCGGCGAGTGCTTCAATTTGCCCGGTATTACGAAAGCTCGCGCCCATTATCACGGTTGTGTAGCGTCGCGATTTAAATAATTGATAGATACCCCGTACCGACGCAACGCCGGGATCCGGGTTCGGGGCCTGGTGCCTATTGTTAGCCAGATGCCAGTCGAGAATACGACCGACAAAAGGTGAAATCAGATAGGCCCCGGCGTCCGCCGCCGCTACGGCCTGAACGCCATTAAACAGCAGGGTAACGTTGCAATTGATGCCGCGTTTTTCCAGGTCGGCGACAGCGCGGATACCTTCCCAGGTACCCGCCACTTTGATCAATATACGCTCCGGCCCAATACCAGCCTGGGCGTATCGCTCAATCAGTTGCAGGGCGCGATCGACGGTGCCTTGACAGTCGAAGGACAAACGGGTATCCACTTCGGTGGACACCCGCCCGGGAATTAGCCGCAAAATTTCACAGCCGATGGCGACGGCGAGTCTGTCGCAACAGGCGGCCAAATTCCGCGCGGTGTTTAGCCTGGCGTCCGCCACACAGGTGGCGACTAATGTCTGATAACGGGGTGATTGCGCGGTTTTGAGTAGCAGTGACGGGTTGGTGGTGGCGTCCTCGGGGCGATAACGGGCGACGGCTTCGATATCGCCGGTATCAGCCACCACGCTGGTCATGGTGCGCAGTTGATCGAGTTTCGAAAGGGTGGTCATTGGCAGGCCTCCGCGGTTTGATGCATGGCGGCGACGGCTGCGTACAACACCTCGCTGCCCGCGCCGGGACGGCAGGCATGTTCACTGATATGACGGCGAAAACGACGCCCCCCGGGTTGGCCCTGAAATAACCCGATGGCGTGGCGACTCATGTGGCTGAGCCTGGCGCCTTCCGCCAGCTGGTTTTCTACAAAACGGGCATAGCGTTCGAGGATCTGTTCCCGGGAAGGTATCGACCGTGCCTTAGCGTAAAAACGTCGATCCACATCCGCCAACAAATAGGGGCTGTGGTAGGCGGCGCGGCCAAGCATCACGCCGTCCACCCGGGTCAAATGATGTGCCGCTTCATCGAGGGAGTTAACGCCACCATTAAGGATGATCTGCAATGCTGGAAAATCCTGTTTTAGCTGGTAGACACGGTCGTATTGCAATGGCGGAACTTCACGATTTTGTTTGGGACTGAGGCCCTGTAACCAGGCTTTGCGGGCATGGATGATAAAAGTATCGCAACCAGCCGCCGCGACGGTACCGACAAAATCCATCAGATGCGAGTAGCTGTCCCTGTCGTCCACGCCGATGCGGGTCTTGACGGTCACCGGCAGGCGCACGCTGGCACGCATGGCTGCTATGCCATCCGCGACGGTGCGCGGCGATTTCATCAGGCTCGCGCCAAACTGTCCGGATTGCACGCGATCGCTGGGGCAACCGCAGTTGAGGTTGATTTCGTCGTAGCCTGCATCCTCGCCCATGCGTGCACACTGCGCCAGCGCCTGGGGGTCGTTGCCACCCAGTTGCAGGGCAACCGGGTGTTCGCCAGGATCGAAACGCAACAGGTAGTCCCGGTTGCCATGCAGCAATGCAGCGGTGGTGACCATTTCCGTATACAGCAGGGTGTGCTGGCTGATCTGGCGCAACAGGAAACGGCAGAAGCGGTCGGTCCACGCCATCATCGGCGCCACGCTGATGCGCCGGTCAAGGTAGCGCGCCGAAGTTTTAGTGTCCGCTAAGGGGCTGTCGGTCATATCGGGTTATGTAGTTCGTTGCAATGGTCAGGCGGCCCGCAAAAAGCCCTATGTATTCCCGACGGTTTTACTCCCGCCACTCAAGGCGGAAGGAGAGTTAAAAACGGTATAAGAGGGTCATTCTATCACGGTCGTTTCGTCTACCCGGTATTTGACCTGATCCTGCCGGTGGGCTAGTATTTTCATTACCTTACGTTGACGTTAACGTAAACTATTGGCCGACGACGGGCTATTGGTTGAATCACAGGTTTCGGAGGAGTCCCGGTGAAAACACAAACGCGAATTGATTTGTGCCGTCAGGTATTTGCGGTGCTGGATAAAACCCTCAACTGGCGCAGCGATGCCACCAGTCAACACCCGGCCGCCGCCTATTGCAGTCAGGAGTGGTTGTCCCGGGAAAAATCCCTGCTGTTCAAAGAATACCCGCTGCTGGCAGGATTTTCCTGTGACCTGCCAGCGACAGGTGATTTTCTGACTCTCGATATGACCGGCGTGCCGGTGCTGCTGGTGCGGGATGAACGGGGTGTGGTGAATGGGTTTGTGAACAGCTGTCGGCACCGCGGCGCCCAGGTGGCGCGGGGGTGTGGCAACGTGCAGCAGAGTTTAAGCTGTCCCTACCACGGCTGGAGCTACAATCTTAAAGGCGAGCTGAAGGCTATCCCGGACAGTGGCAGCTTTCCGGGAATCGACAAGTCGGAGCGACCTCTGATCGAACTGCCAGTGGTGGAGAAGTACGGCATGCTGTGGGTGTGTCCCACACCGGGTGCGGACATCAATATCGATCGTCATCTGGCAGGGTTGGAGGCGGACTTCGCGGCTTATGATTTTGGCGGCTACCATCCCTATGCGCAGCGCACGTTGCACTGCAATATGAACTGGAAGCTAATGCTGGATACGTTTCTGGAACCATACCATTTTGCCGCCCTGCACCCGACCACGGTGGGCCCGCTGTTTATCGCCAACCTTTGTCTGATGCATTCGTTCGGACAGAACCTGCGGGAAGTTTTGCCGCGCCAGTCCATCAAGGAGCTGCGTACCCTGCCGGAAAAGGAGTGGGATATCGTGCCCCACAGCGCCATACCGTATTTGGTGTTTCCCAATACGGTGCTGGTAATGCAGCGGGATCACGCGGAAATCTGGCGCGCCTTTCCAGCGGGCGATAATCCCCACCAGTGCCGGGTGCAACTGGATTTTTATATTCCAGAGCCCGCACTCACCGAACGCGCCAGAAGTTACTGGGAAAAAAATCTCGATCTGACGGTACGAACTGTCCTGGAAGAGGACATTCCGGCAGTGGAAAGTATCCAGGCCGGTTTGCGTTCGGGCATGCAAAGTCATAGTATCTTCGGCCGCAACGAACCGGCGCTGATACACTTTCACGAGCAGATTGCGAGGGCGCTGGGGGATGCTGGGAGGTAATTGTTTTTCCCCATAGCTGCTGACAACGATGGGGACCATGGTGAGCACCTGGAGATACGAACGTGATATCGAGAGATAAATTTTATATTAACGGGCAGTGGCAAAAGCCCGACGTTGTCCTGTTTGACGACGTGATTAATCCGGCCACCGAGCAAGCAGTCGCGAAAGTTGCCATGGGTTCGGTCGCCGATGTGGACAGCGCGGTAGCTGCGGCGCGCGGGGCCTTCGCCGGCTGGTCGCAGACCCCTCCCGAGGAGAGGGCGGCTTACATCGACAAAATCGTTGCCGGGCTTGAAGCGCGCGGCGACGAAATAGCCGGGCTCATCACCGCCGAGATGGGGATGCCCGTGATGCTGGCCAAGGGCGCCCAGGTGGGCTTGCCAATTTATACCTTCAAGGAAGCGGCGCAACTGGCGCGTACCTATACATTCCACAGTGATCACGGCACAACCCGGGTGGTCAAAGAGCCGATCGGCGTGTGCGCCATGATTACCCCCTGGAACTTTCCCCTCAATCAGATCGCGGTCAAGGTTGCGCCCGCGCTGGCTGCCGGCTGCACCATGGTGTTAAAACCGAGTGAATTAGCACCGCTGGATGCTTTTTTGCTTGCCGAGATAATCGACGAAGCCGGGTTGCCCCCGGGGGTTTTCAATCTGATTGTGGGCGCCGGACCTACCGTTGGGGAGGCTCTGGCCGGCCATCCGCAGGTGGATCTGGTGTCGATCACCGGCTCTACCCGCGCCGGGTCGGCAGTCGCGACGGCGGCGGCACCGTCACTCAAACGGGTGTGTCAGGAGCTGGGGGGTAAATCCGCTAATATTATTCTCGACGACGCGGACTACGAAAAAGCCGTCAAGGGCGGCGTCAGACTGTGCATGTTCAACAGCGGGCAGGCGTGTAACGCGCCGACGCGTATGCTGGTACCGCGCAAGGACCTGTCGCGGATACAGGAGCTGGTCAAACAGGCAGTCGCCGGTTTGGTGGTGGGCGACCCATTGGATGACAAAACGTATATGGGGCCGATCGCCAACAAAGCCCAATACGAACGAGTTTTGGCGTTTATTCAACGGGCGCTGGACGAGGGGGCGACCTTGCTGGTAGGTGGTGCGCAGCGCCCTGACGGATTGGATACCGGTTATTACGTGGCGCCGACAGTATTCACGGAGGTCGATAACAGCTCGCGTACGGCTCAGGAAGAAGCTTTCGGGCCGATTTTGTGTTTGATGCCCTACGACACGGAAGAGCAGGCCATCGCCCTTGCAAACGACAGCCCCTATGGCTTGTCCGGCTATGTGCAGTCCGGTGACCTGGCCCGCGCGCAACAGGTCGCCAGCCGCATGCGCACCGGGTCAGTGGAGTTGAACGGGGCACGCTTTGATCAGGGGGCGCCCTTCGGCGGGTATAAAATGTCCGGAAATGGCCGAGAGCACGGGGTTTGGGGGATGGAAGACTACCTCGAAGTGAAAGCCATCGTGGGTCACAATCCCCGCAAGTAGTTCGCACGGAACACCTGCGGTTCGCGCAGTCGGTGCCACCGGGCGGATATACCAGCCTGGTGCGCCGCCCACTGTGACTGTCTTCGACACGCCAAAGACTCCCGCAACATTGCGGAAAAGCCTTTTTAATTCAACTTCCTAGCCGACGTTTCTGTATACCGCTTTATGTAATTCTAATTGTCTTCATGCTACTATCGGCGGCCCTCGCGTAATCTCGCAAGCCTGATGGCGGGTTGCCGGGGTGCGCGGGGGCGCTTTGCACTGAATGATCGTGTTAATACGGCGGCGGTGAATGAACAGTCAGAATAATCAAATGGGTGATGACACAGGGACAGCTACCGAGTTTGCCAGAGCTGGCGAGTTGCTCGACAGCCTGGTGCTGGTGGCCAGGCTAGAGGGCCTGGTGGTTTCGAAAAGTGCGATTACGGCCGGCCTGCCGTTGGACGAGGGCCAGCTGACGCCGGACCTGTTTGTGCGCGCAGCCAACCGCTCCGGCCTGGCCGCGACATTATTGACTCGCCCTGTCGAGGATATTCCGCGGGACGTATTGCCGGCGATCCTGATGCTGGAGGGTGGTCGGTCCGCGGTGCTCACGGATATTAATACGGAACTCGGCTACGGGGTGCTTACTTCGCCGCGGGATCAGGTTTCTGAACAACTGTCATTGGATGCCATTCGCGCGCTATATAGCGGCCACGTTTTCTACCTGCGGCCCATGCAGCAGTTTGACAAGCGCACGCCCAAAATCTACAAAAATACCGGCGAACACTGGTTCTGGGGTGTGTTAAAAAGCTCCAGCAGTATCTATCGGGACGTGCTGATCGCCTCCTTTTTTATCAACCTGTTTGTGCTCGCTCAACCCCTGTTTGTCATGAATGTATACGACCGGGTGGTGCCCAACAACGCCATTGAAACCCTGTGGGCGCTGGGTATCGGTGTCGCCGTGGTTTACCTGTTTGATCTGGTTATGAAAATACTGCGCGGGTATATGGTGGAAATGGCGGCCAAACGCACCGACGTGATTCTTTCGGCGCAACTGTTTGAGCGCATGCTTAATCTGAAAACCCGGCATCGCCCGGTATCGGTGGGTGCGTTTGCTAACCGCCTGCACGAGTTTGACGCCATTCGCAATTTTATTACCTCGTCCACGATCCTGACATTAATCGATCTGCCGTTTTTGCTGCTGTTTCTGGCTTTTATTGCCTATCTGGGCGGCTGGCTGGTGCTGATACCGTTAATCGCGATACCCATCGCCGTGCTGATGGGTTATCGGGCCCAGGTACGTCTGCGTCCCGCCATTGAAAATGTGATGCGCGGCGCGGCCAAGAAAAACGCCACCCTGGTGGAAAGTATGGTGGGGGTGGAGACCATCAAAACCCTGGGGGCGGAGAGCCGCGTACAGCGTGCCTGGGAGCAGGCGGTTGGCTACGTCTCCCAATGGGGACTGCAGTCGCGGCTGATATCCAACTCCACCATGATGTCGGTGCAGGCGTTGCAGCAATTTGCCATGGTGGCGATTGTCATCGGTGGCGTGTATTTGATTGCCGAGCAGGAGCTCACCATGGGCGGGTTGATCGCCTGCGTCATTCTCAACGGTCGTGCGCTGGCGCCACTCTCTCAGGTGGCTTCCCTGCTGACCACCTACGACCACGCGGAAGGCACACTGAAATCCCTGGATGAAATTATGGCGTTGCCGGTGGAGCGCGCCCCGGAGCAACGCTTTCTCAATCGGGAAAAATGGCAGGGCGATATCGTTTTCAAGGACGTCACATTTTTTTATCCGGAGCAAT
>JBFJMM010000057.1:0-10994 GCA_041633885.1 Porticoccaceae bacterium | reverse complement strand
TCGTCGGTGGCACAGGGCACTTCGGTCAACAGCTTCTGGCTGGCCGGATCGATTACCTGGGTAAATTCGCTGGTGCGGCTTTGCACCCATTCGCCGTCGATAAACAGGGGAACCTTTGCAGGAAATTTCATCGCATATCTCGCTGGTCTGTACGGGTGATCGGAATCAAATCTGGCGCCCCGCGGCCACGCCGCCGGACGGCCATTGTACCGCAGGTTGAAACCAGCTCAACACGACTACGCTGTTTCACTCTCGCCCAATGCGCAAGCTCTCGGGGATGGAGCAACGTTAACAGTATCTGTTACGCTGATCTGGCGACCATGCCAATACGGGGCAGCGACGCAACGGTTGTAGTGCAATAGATCGTAAAGAACGGGGGCAGTGATGGATTTGAATCTTAACGGCCAGGTCGCACTGGTAATGGGCAGTCACCGCGGCACCGGGCAAATCATTGCCCAGCGTCTGGCGGAGGAAGGCGCCTGTGTAATTGCTCACGGCCTGGAAAAGGGCAGCGCAGACCATGTGGTCGCGGATTCCGCGGTCAGCCACGCCGTGTGGGGCGATATACTGAGCGACGCGGGGGCGGAACAGGTCGCGGCGCAAGCGCTGGCACTGACCGGCAAAGTGGATATTCTGATCAACAACTACGGCTCTGCCGCCGAAAAAAAATGGGCGACCGCGAGTACTGATGACTGGCTGCATATGTACCAGATCAATGTGCTGTCCGCGGCGCGCATGATTCGTCTGCTGACACCGCAAATGCGCGAGCGCGGCTACGGGCGGATTATTCAACTGGGCACCATCGGCTCAACCCGGCCCAACGCCCTGCGCCCCCACTACTACGCCGCCAAGGGCGCGCTCGCCAATATCGCCGTCAGTCTGGCCAAGGAGCTCTCCGGCACCGGTATCACGGTTAACACCGTGTCCCCCGGCTATATTCGCACGCCGGAAATTGAGGCGGCCTTCCGCGCCAAAGCAAAACGGGAGGGTTGGGCGGACGACTGGGCGAGCATCGAAGCGCGCATCACTGCGGAACGTTTTCCCAACCCGGTGGGGCGCATTGCGACCCGCGAAGAAGTTGCAGATCTGGTGAGCTTCCTGGCCAGCAGCCGAGCTGGTTTTATCAACGGTCAGAATATTCGTATCGACGGCGGCGCCGTCGATATCGTGCAATAAATACCCGGGTTAACCCGACAATTATTTTCACTTCGCGGGCGCAGCTACCCGGTGGTGAAACCCGGTTCCTCGGGTATGATAACGCCTTTATATTAGAGACATTGTCCCATGGAGTGGCAAGGAATTTTCGTTATCGCCCTCACTGTCGGCGCACTGGGGACCCTGGTATTTACCCGTATCAGTACGCATCTGGTGATGATGACGGTACTGGTGCTGTTGAGCGCGAGCGGCATACTGGCCCCGGGCGAGGCACTGGCGGGCTTTAGCAATGACGGGCTGGTCACCGTGGCCGCGCTGTTTATTGTCGCGGCGGGCATTCACGCCACCGGCGGTATCGACCTGATCATTAACTGGCTACTGGGTCGCCCGCGTTCGGTGCGCGCTGCCCAGCTGCGCCTGTGCGCCCCGGTTATGCTGCTCAGCGGCTTTCTGAATAACACCCCCATCGTCGCCACCCTGATTCCCGGGGTCAATGCCTGGGGCAGAAAACTGGGTATCGCCTCCTCCAAACTGATGATTCCGTTGAGCTACGCCGCCATTCTGGGGGGTACGCTGACCCTCATCGGCACCAGCACCAACCTGATTGTGAACAGCCAGTATCAAACCCTGACCGGCAACGCCGGGTTCTCCATTTTTGCCATCACTTTAATTGGCCTGCCGGTCTGCGTGGTGGGATTGCTGGTGATGTTGTGGTTGTTTCCGCGCCTGCTGCCGGATCACCGGGACGGCGCCCTGTTCAGCGATGTGCGGGAATTCACACTGGAGGTGGCGGTGGCCCACGATGGGCCGCTAGTGGGCAAGACCGTCGAGGAGGCCGGCCTGCGCAGGTTAGTCAAAATTTATCTGGTGGAAATTGAACGGGATGGCAGCATTGTGACGGCCGTGTCTTCCGAAGAACATTTGCGCGGCGGCGATCGGCTGGTGTTCGCCGGCAACACGGAAGCGATCTCCGACCTGCTGCGCATCAAGGGCATCGTGCCCTCCATCGGGGATGATCGTCCGGCGCTGAGTCAGGCGCGGGAAGAGCGCTGCCTGGTGGAGGCGGCCCTGTCGCCCCACTCGGAGTGCATTGGCCAGACCATCCGCGACTCCCGTTTCCGCGACCGTTACGGCGCGGTTATTCTGGCAGTGGCGCGGGGTGGCGAGCGGGTCTCGGGCAACCTGGGCACTATTCGGCTGCGCCCGGGGGACACCCTGCTATTGGAAGCGCGACCGGCGTTCCTGACCCGTCAGCGCTACAACAAGGATTTTCTGCTGATCAACGATCTTGATCAGCAGCAACCGCGCCACCACCGCGCCTATCTGGCGTGGGCCATTCTATTGGCCATTGTGCTGGCCGCATCCACAGGCGTGCTAAGCATGCTCAATGCCTCCTTGCTGGGAGCCGGGGCAATTCTGGCCACCGGCTGCTGCTCTGTGAGTCAGGCCCATAGAAGCCTCGACCTGAATGTGCTGATTACCATCGGCGCGTCCTTTGCCCTCGGCGCGGCCATTTACAAAACCGGCGTGGCAACGCAACTGGCGGAACAGGTGATGGCGATCAGTGGCGGCAAAGCCTGGCTGGCCCTGGTGCTCGCCTATATTTGCGTGTCCGTACTGACGGAAATCATTACCAACAATGCCGCGGCCCTGATGATGCTGCCGATCGCGCTGGAGATCGCCGAAAAATCCCACAGCGCCCCGGAACCCTTTGTATTCGCGGTGATGATGGCGGCCTCTGCCAGCTTTGCCACGCCCCTTGGTTATCAAACCAATTTGATGGTGTACGGCCCCGGCGGCTACCGGTTTCGGGATTTTCTGCGCGTCGGCGTACCCATGAATATTATCGTCGGGATCACGTCGCTGACGGCAATCACCCTGATCTGGCCCCTGTGAGCGGCATAACTAAGACGCGCCGAGAACCCCTTCAACGCGGGGCATGTTTCGTGTGCTAGCCCTTTTTCGCTACAATAGCCGCCCTATTTCAACACCTGTATAACCCCATGGCCCAATACGTCTACACCATGAACCGGGTGGGCAAGATCGTCCCGCCCAAACGCGAAATTCTCAAGGACATTTCCCTGTCGTTTTTCCCCGGCGCAAAAATTGGCGTACTGGGGCTGAACGGTTCCGGCAAGTCCACCCTGTTGCGCATTATGGCTGGCGTCGATACGGATATTGTCGGCGAAGCCCGCGCCATGCCCGGCATCAAGATCGGCTACCTCGCCCAGGAGCCGGCTCTCGATTCCGCCAAGGACGTTCGCGGCAATGTGATGGACGGTGTGCGCGAAGCCGCCGACGCCCTGCGGGAACTGGACGAAGTGTACGCCGCCTACGGCGCGCCCGACGCGGATTTTGACAAGCTCGCCAAACGCCAGGGGGAACTGGAAGACATTATTCAGACCTGGGACGCCCACAATCTGGACCACACCCTCGACGTGGCTGCAGATGCCCTGCGATTACCCCCCTGGGACGCCGACATCCAGCGGCTTTCCGGTGGCGAAAAACGGCGCGTGGCGCTGTGCCGCCTGCTGTTGTCCCGCCCCGATATGCTGTTACTCGACGAACCCACCAACCATCTGGACGCCGAATCGGTGTTCTGGCTGGAACAGTTTCTGCACGATTTTCCCGGCACCGTGGTCGCCGTAACCCACGACCGCTACTTTCTGGACAACGTGGCGGGCTGGATTCTCGAGCTGGATCGCGGCCATGGCATTCCCTACGAGGGCAACTACACCACCTGGCTGGAAACCAAATCGCAACGCCTCGCTGGCGAGCAAAAAGCCGAAGCCGCCCGACAAAAATCCATTCAGCAGGAGCTGGAGTGGGTGCGCAAAAACCCCAAGGCGCGACAGGCCAAAAACAAGGCGCGACTACAGCGCTTCGAGGAATTGAGCAGCCAGGAATTTCAGGCGCGCAATGAAACCAACGAAATTTACATTCCTCCCGGACCGCGCCTCGGCGACAAGGTGATCGAACTGACCGATATCAGCAAGGGTTTTGGCGACCAGTTGTTGATCGACAAGCTTAGTCTGAGCATTCCCAAAGGGGCGGTGGTGGGCATCATCGGCGGCAATGGGGCGGGTAAATCCACACTGTTTCGTATGCTCGCGGGGGCGGAGGAGCCCGACGGGGGCGACCTGGTGTTAGGCGACACCGTGCGTCTGGCGTTTGTGGAACAAAGCCGCGAACAACTGGACGACAGTAAAACGGTCTGGGAAGCCATCTCCGATGGGCAGGATATATTGCGCATTAACGACTACGAAGTGGGCTCGCGGGCCTACATCGGGCGCTTTAATTTCAAGGGCGGCGATCAGCAGAAGCGCGTAGGCGACCTGTCCGGTGGCGAGCGCGGCCGCCTGCATCTGGCCCATACCCTGAAACAGGGCGCCAATGTCCTGCTGCTCGACGAGCCCTCCAACGATCTGGATATTGAAACACTGCGGGCCCTGGAAGAAGCGATCGAGGCGTTTCCGGGCAATGTACTGGTGATTTCCCACGATCGCTGGTTTCTGGATCGCATCGCGACACATATTCTGGCCTTCGAGGGGGACAGCGAAGTGGTGTTCTTCGCTGGTAATTACGCGGAATACCACGACGATCTGGTGCTGCGCAAAGGCGCCGACACCCAACCCACGCGGGTTAAATACAAACGCCTGAAACAGTAGTCGATCATAGCGGCTAACTATTCCGACGGTTCTGCGATGGCCGCCAACGGGCGCACCCAGTAGTCGTTGACGGCGGGGTAATGACGAGTTTCCCGCTGCCAGGCCGCGGTCGCTTCGGCCGCTGTATCAAACTGCCCCCACAGCAGCACCCGCAGGGTGCGTCCACTGGCGGCGGTGGCGATGCCCTGGCGATAGGCAAGTCCCGTCAGGTTGCGCTCCTCGACAAAGGCATTCAGTTGCGCCGCGTTGCCAAAAGCCCCCAGTTGTACGGTATAACCGCCGTGGGACGGACTTGCCGCGGGGGGCGTCGACGGGACATCGGTGCGCGACAGCGCAGGTGGCACCGCGGCCGTGGTAGCGACTGTGACGGAGCCTTCCTGCCCTGCATCCTGCGGCGCGCCGCCGCTGTCAGCAGGATCGCCGACACCTTTGTCGTTCGCCTCGTCTGCCCAGTTCGGATAGGCAGGTTCTGGCTCGGGGGTCGCTCGTTGGTCCTTCCGGATTGCGGCGGCGGGTTTGCGAGTGGTCGGCTGCGCGGCCTCCGCGGCACTTAAACCCGGCAACTGTTCGCGCCAGTCTTTTGGGCGCACACCATTCTCAAATATCACCACCGTGGGGTCGCGTCTCGCAATTGTCGGTTCGGCAACGGCGCGCTCAGAGTTGTCTGACGCCGCATCCCCCGGTTGCTGGCCGGCACCGGCGGCGACAACCCTGGTGGCCACACCGTGGTGTATTTCCCGTTGCTCACAGCGCCAGTTGTCGCTGTTTTTTTGCCCGCTGCACTGCCAGCCAATATAGGTCTGTTGATTTCCAGCACCGCTGCAGCCGCTCAACTGGAACAGCGCCATCCACGCTATAACAAGCGGTGCGCGTACCAGTTTGGTGGGCGCGCGTCGCTTCGCAGGTACTGTAACCACGGTGACTAGACCCCCAGCCCGGCCAGCATATTAACCAGGCGGCGCAGCATGGCGGCCAGGCGCGGGTGGTCGAAGTCAAACTCCAGCGCTTTGCTTTCCAGTCGTTCCAGCAAATCCCGGTGTTGCTCCTCGACCACTTCCTCTCCCGACATCAAATCCACTACTTCGGTCAGCAAATGGCCCACGATGTCCTTTTCACCACGCTCTACTTTTGCTGTGCGCTGCAACTCGGCGTGCAAGTCTTCCAGCTGCGCATGTAACTTTTCCTCGACCATTGAAACACCCCCGCCATGCCATCAGTAATCATTCACCGCAAAGTAACACTAGCACAACAGGCTCCGCCCGCTGCCGGTTTTGGTCACCACTTTTAACGCCGCGCCAATTTTTCGGCACGACGCCAATGTGCGCCCACTTCAGACCCGGTCAATCACCCATCGCGTTCACTGTAACGCCCGCGCCACGGTCCAGCCACCGATAGCAATAAATCCAGCGCCCGCGATCAGGGACAGCATTTTCGGGTTGATATAGGTGGATACCCACTGGCCGCCCAGAACCCCGATCGCCGTCGCCACCACCAGCGCCGCCGAAGCACCACCAAATACCAGCCATTTGCTGACCGCTTTATCGGTCGCAAACAACACCGTTGCCAATTGGGTTTTGTCCCCTAGCTCGGCAAGCAAAACCGTCCAGAAGATGGTTAACAGTATTTTCCACTCCACTTCACTTTCTCCCCGCTACAGGTCATTATAACCCGCTGGAAAATATGGCACCTTGGCCTGGCGCACCCCGCGCTGTTATTGCGAGCGGATTCGTTGCTAAACTGACAGTCTCGGCACCCGCCGTCCGGGCATCCGTCAGGGTTACGACCACAGTGTCCAGGCTCTAAAAATAAATCCTGCTAATGGTAAACGAACTAATCAGGTTTTATGTAAATACAACAATTATGCGCGCAAAACAATCAAACTGGTTAAATGCGCTAGACTAGGCAGTGTCAGACGCCTTGCGTCCCGGTACGCGTCACCGGGTACGAATACGATAAAGAGGGTTATCCTATGTTGCACAAATTACGTCACTACACACCGCCATTATTGGGTCTCGCCCTGATACTACTGATGCCGACGGCGGCCTACGCCGAGGGCCTCGACGGCGCCAATACCGCCTGGATTTTGACCGCCACCGCGCTGGTACTGTTTATGACCCTCCCCGGCCTGTCCCTGTTTTACGGCGGCCTGGTGCGTTCGCGCAATGTACTCTCGGTGCTGATGCAGTGTTTCGCAATCGCCTGCGCCGCCTCGCTGGTATGGATGATCTGCGGTTATAGCCTGGCGTTCACGGACGGCGGCAGTGCCAACGATTTTATTGGCGGCTGGAGTCAGGTGCTGCTGGGCAATATGAGCGAAGACTCCCTGTCCGGGGACATTCCCGAGAGCGTATTTGTGATGTTTCAAATGACGTTTGCCATTATCACCCCGGCGTTGATTGTCGGTGGCTTCGCCGAACGTGTAAGGTTTTCATCTATGCTGGTGTTCAGCATGTTGTGGTTGCTGGCGGTCTATGTGCCCATTACCCACTGGGTGTGGGGCGGGGGCTGGCTGGGTCAGATGGGGTTGCTGGATTTCGCGGGAGGCACCGTGGTGCATATCACCGCCGGGGTTGGCGCCCTGGTCGCTGCCCTGACCATCGGCAATCGGCGCGGTTTTGCCACCCAGGCGATGCCGCCCCACAACCTGACTATCACGGTCGCGGGCGCGGGAATGCTGTGGGTGGGCTGGTTTGGATTTAACGCCGGTTCGGCGCTGGCCGCCAATGGCGACGCAGGCATGGCCATGCTGGCCACGCACATTTCCGCCGCCGCCGGATCCCTGGCGTGGATGATGATGGAGTGGCTGCGCCACGGTAAACCATCGGTGCTGGGGATTGTCACCGGCATGGTGGCCGGACTCGGCACCATCACCCCCGCTTCCGGTTTCGTGGGTCCGGGGGGCGCGCTGGTGATCGGCTTCAGCGCGGGGATTATCTGTTATTACGCGACGCAGGCGATCAAACAGAAATTCAAGATTGACGATTCCCTCGACGTGTTTCCGGTGCACGGCGTGGGCGGCGTACTCGGCACAGTGCTGGCGGGCGTGTTCGCCTCCGATCAATTGGGGGTATTCAGCGGCCAGGGATACAACGAGGGTATGACCATGAGCGCCCAGGTGGGAGTGCAGGTTATCGGTGTCATCGCCACCTTCACCTACACCGCGATTGTGACCTTTGTATTATTGAAAATTGTTACCGCCGTCATGGGTTTCCGGGTCGACGGCGACCAGGAGACCATGGGCCTCGACCTGGCCCTGCACGACGAGCGCGGTTACGATCTGTAACGGAGCGTCATGCCCCACAAAAAAAACGCCGGTGCTGTTGCCAGCCCGGCGTTTTTTTGTGCCCTTTCCAATTGCGCTTTCAACTGCCCTGAAAACGCGCCCTGAAAACTGTCACTGCGTAACAGCCAAGGTTAAACCGTTACTTGTTAACCGGCTTGTTGTTAACCCGTCGTTAAACTACTGCCAGCGCAGCTTTCTCGCGGCGCAGCACCCATTGCTCCACCAGCACGAACAGGCCGCCGTACAGCAACGTGGACAAGAGCGTGGTGTGTAGGAACGGCAGCGCGGCGATAAAACAGGCAAGCAACCCGGCGCCCGATAAGGGATACAGGCCACCGCTGAGCCAGACACCGATGTTGCTGACCACAAAAAATACCAGGGATCCGCCCACCGCGGCGCCAGTCAGCAACCAGGGTCCGCGGCGCTCCCCCAACCGGCGTCCACCCAGCACCACCAGCGCCATGGCCAGGTACACAAACGCCATGGTGCCGTGCAAACCGATCAACAGGTCGGACAACAACATGGCCGCCAACGGTACGATCAGCGCCAGCCGCCGGTCCGCCAGGCTCGCCCCGGCAAACAGCGCCATGGCGATCAGCGGGGAAAAATTGGGCGGGTGGGGAATTAACCGACTCGCTGCCGCCAGCAGAATGGCGCAGATGACGGCGATCGTCGCTTGATGTTTCATCAGTAGAGTACTCCGTTAAAAATCGTAACTCAGGGTCAGCATCCCGTTGCGTTCCGGGGAGGGATAGAGCCCCTTGGCAAAGAAGAAGGTAACAAATTCACTGTACTCTTTGCCAGTGATATTGTTAATCCGCGCCTGCAGTGTCCACGCCTGCCAGCGCAGGGTGGCGGCGAGATTAGCCACGGTGTACCCCCCCAGAGACCCCGCCTCGTTGGCCAGATCCAGGGTTTGGGAACCGGTGTACACCAGCTCGGCAAAAATACTCGCCGCTGGTGTGATCACATAATTGGCATTCACTTTAATCAGCTCCCGGGCCACGTCCGGCACCCGGTTACCCTCGTAGCGGCCGTCCATAAAGCGCGCATCGATATAAGTGTAGACGCCGCGCACATCCAGACTCGGTAGCGCCTGCCAACGCACCTCCGTCGTGACGCCGCGGCGGCGGGTGTCGTCAAAATTGGTATTGGCTCCCCACAGTCCGGCGCCCGGATCAAAGCCGATTTCATCCCGGTTATTCTGTTCAAACAACGCCATATTCAGCTCGATCGCCCGCCACTGGCGGGAACCGCCAAGCTCCCAGGCGACGCCGCGCTGCACTCTGAGCGGATTGATCACACCAAAGAAATCCACATTTTCATCCGCCAGGGGAAAGCGGAAGGTTTCGTCCCGATTGAGATGGATGCGCCAGTTGTCGCCCCGCCACACTGCACCGAGCTGCTGGACGGTGGCGCTCTGGTCATAGCGGATACCGTAGGGATCCACATCCGTGTCCAG
Organism: Porticoccaceae bacterium; assembly: GCA_041633885.1. Lineage (GTDB taxonomy): Bacteria > Pseudomonadota > Gammaproteobacteria > Pseudomonadales > Porticoccaceae > JBFJKD01. Next base: position 1,426 of record JBFJMM010000057.1, on the reverse strand, counting down.
TGCCGCGTGGCGCACTCCGGCCATCACCTCCAGATTTTCCAGGGGCCTGTACAGCAGCTGGGCGTATTCGCTGCGTTTGTGGTTCCGGTGAGCACTGCCGGCGGGACCAAATATGGAATTCAGTGCAAAATCGTAATCCACCCGCTCGCTATCGACACCAACTGTCAGACGTAATTTATCGCCGGACAGAATCAGCCGTGGGTCGAAGGTTTTGACCCGTCGCGCCTGTAGGGTTGTCGTGTCGCCGAAAGAAATGGAGGAGCCCTGGATCAGTACATCCTCGTCCCGATCGCTGTAGGTCGCCAGTAGCTGTACCCCAGCGCCGAACTGATGATCAATGCCCGCGCGAAATGCCCGGATGTCCGCCCCATAGTTGTTGAAACTGGAACCCGCCTGGCGGCGTTCGTCGCGGGCAGCGGCGGCTGACAGCGCCCCGGTCAAACGGTACTCGCTATCGGTGTGGCGGCCATCCATAAACACTTCGCCACCGCCGTAGCGATAACCCACCGCTGTCGAGTAGTTTTCGTAATTCACACTGCTGTCGTCCCGATAACCGTCGCTGCGATCCAGGTCCGAGGCGAGCCGGTAGTACCAGCCGCTATCCAGCGCGCCGCTGTAGCTGGCGCGGTAGTTTTCCGCGTCGTAACTGCCGCGCCCAACCGCCACCTGGCCCTGTCGCTTGCTCACCTTGCGGGTAATGATATTGATCACGCCGCCCACCGCCTGATCCCCGTACAGCGCTCCGGCACCGCCCTCGAGTATCTCGATGCGCTCAACGTCGCCCAGGGCAATGGCGGTGAGATCGGGACCACCCAGATCCGAGTTGTTCAGCTTGCGCCCGTCCACCAGCACCAGCGCGTTGGCGCTGGCGCCGAAACCGCGCAGGGACAGACTGGCGTCGCGCCCGTTGCCCATGCTGTCGCGCACCTGAACCGTGCCCTGATTGCGCAGCAGATCCGCCACGGTGCGCGCCGCACTTTGCTGAATTTCCTGCTCGCTGATGACCCGTACCGTGGCCGGTACGCGCTGTAGACTATAGGGGGAGCGAGTTGCGGTAACGATAATTTCTTCATCGATCATGTCCGCCGGAGTCTTTTGCACGGCGTTTACGTCATATGCCGTTAGCGCACCGCCGAACACCGCCAACAGCGTCAGCGTGGATAATTTTCTGGTAATCATAGTATGCCTCTGTGATAACAACCGTAAACAGAAGCGGAGAGTCACGGGAAAGGGACTAAAAAAGGAGACCGGTCACTTCGCGCTAACAACACCGCTGCCACTAAAAAAGCGTTGCTATCGCGGACCACCGCCAATACGGCGGTTCGCCTTCAACAGTAAACCCGACCATTGAAAAACAACGCCGCTGCGGCAGGTCTCCTGGCTCTCGGGTCGTCGAAATCACCCGCCTTCCCGACCGAAGTCAGTG
>JBFJMM010000056.1:0-11194 GCA_041633885.1 Porticoccaceae bacterium | reverse complement strand
TGAGCGGCGTGGACAACGGCTCGGGCACGGCGTGCGGGATTTACTGTATTGCCGGCTTGGCTGACACTGAGTTAACCGGATTTGCAGCGTATAAAATTACCATGGGTCGACGCGTGAATACAGTAGCGCCAACATGAGCGACAACCCGTTCTGGGATTACTCCCTGAACCTCTACCGACGATCGGGCGTAGCACCGCTGTGTATCGACCTGCAGGATCGCTGCGGCGCCAATGTCAATCTCCTGCTGTTCGCGTGCTGGGTGGGTAATCTGGGCAGGCAGTTGGACGAAGATCAGCTGCGTGCCGCCGCCGCGGAAATATCGGACTGGAATAACCGGGTTACCCAACCCCTGCGTACCCGTCGCCGGGCTATTGACCGGGCCGCAAGGGGCGCGGCACAGGAGAAACAGCGCCTGTTGGCAGCGGAGCTGGACGCCGAACGGGAAGAACAGATACGGTTGCTAAACTGGTATGAGGCCCATTGCCTGTCGCTAGCAGCTTCCCCGCGGGAAGCAGCCATAGCGCAGAATTTGCAGCGCTATCTGGCGGTGCTCGGGGCCCGTGGTGAATTACCCCAGTTGTTAGTAACGGCGGCGGCGCTGGATGGCTGAGTTGTGTTTGTGTTGCGCGCCACGGGAATGGGGTAAGATACTGCCTGACGTTTCCCTTTATCGGCAAGACACAAGGAACTAGCGATGAACAAAACAGGATTCTTGATGCTGGCGAGCGCGTTGGCGCTCACCATTTCCGGCTGCGACAAGATCAGCAATATGGCCAATCAGGATGGCGAAAGCGCCACCGACAAAAGTGAGGCGGTTGCGTCCCTTGGTTCCCAGCAACAAAAAATTAGCTACATTATGGGAATGAATATCGGCTCCCAATTCAAGACGGATGATTTCACTCTGGATCTGGTCGCTTTTAATCAGGGCATCACGGATGCGTTGAGCGATGCGGAACCGCGTCTTAGCGATGAGGAAGCGGCGGCGACGATCGAGGCGTTCCAGCAGGATCAAACGGCGAAGCAGGAAGAGGTAAGAAAAGGACAGGAAGAAAAAAATAGTCAGGAAGGTGCGGCTTTTCTGGCGGAAAACGCCAAAAAAGACGGGGTAACGGTATTGCCCAGTGGGCTGCAATATCGCGTGATAACTGACGGGTCCGGGCCGGTCCCCACTGCCGACAATACCGTGGAGGTCAATTATCGCGGTACATTGATTGACGGGACGGAATTTGACAGTTCCTACAAGCGCGGCGTCCCCGCTCAGTTTGGCGTTACGCAGGTGATACCTGGCTGGGTAGAAGCGTTGCAGTTGATGAAGGAGGGTTCCAAGTGGGAGCTGGTGGTGCCGCCCGAGCTGGCCTACGGTCCAGGCGGCGCTGGGGGTTTGATCGGTCCCAACCAGACGTTGATCTTCGAAGTCGAGTTACTTAAGGCGGCGGTGGTAGAGAGTGCGGAATAAACGCTACCCTCGGCGATAATCTGCCAGGATATTTTACCTCTAAACAGATAACTGGTTTAGCCCCGACTATCCAACACATAAAGAAACGGACAAACCGTAACGGTTTGTCCGTTTCTTTATGTGGCCGGTAGCTTTATGACGCTGATAGCGCCGATTAAAAATGCTGAAACAGCGCGCAGGCAGGCTGTTATACTGTGCTGCCCGCAAACTGGTTTTTAGCCACTAACATTGTTCCGGAAACCTAACTTTATGCATGACAGTACGCCGATTGAAGAGCCAGAGCATAAATTAAATCTTCGTAATTTACGCGAGGATGACTATGCGGACATCAAGGAAATCATGGATCGCGTTTATTCGGGTTTTGGTGGCGCCTGGCCCGAGAAAAAATTTCGGGCGATGTTGACGATATTCCCTGAAGGACAAATTTGTATAGAGGACCACGGCAAGGTAGTGGGGGCCGCGTTTGCGGTGATTGTCGATTACGATAAATTTGGCGACCAGCATACCTACGGGGAAATCACGGGTGATGCCTACCTGACCACGCATGATCCACTGGGCGACGTGTTGTACGGTGTCGATGTGTTTGTGTCACCCGATTATCGGGGGCTACGTTTAGGCAGGCGTCTTTACGAGGTGCGCAAGGAGTTGTGCCAGCGGCTTAATCTGCGCGCAATCGTTGCCGGGGGGCGTATTCCCAATTATAAAAAATATGCGGATGAACTGACGCCACAGCAATATATAGAGCGGGTAAAGCGCAAGGAAATTTACGATCCAATCCTGACATTTCAACTGTCCAATGAATTTGAAGTCAAACAGGTGCTCACGGATTATCTCCCGGAAGATAGAGAATCCAGGGGTTACGCCACGTTGTTGCAATGGCACAATCTGTATTACGACCCCAGTAAAACACCGTTGATTGGTGCGCCACGCACTTCGGCGCGTGTAGGTTGTGTGCAGTGGCAAATGCGCACCCTTAAATCGGTTGGAGAGTTGATCCAACAGGTAGAATTTTTTGTCGATGCCCTGTCAGATTACCAATGTGATCTTGCGCTTTTTCCGGAATTTTTTAATGCCCCGTTAATGGGTATTGAAAACCATCAAACATCCATAGACGCGATCAAGGCGTTGGCTGAATTTACCGATGAAATTGTTGAAGCCATTTCCAAATTGGCGGTTGCATACAATATAAATATTGTGGCTGGTTCAATGCCGGTTATCGAAAACGATGAGTTATTTAACGTGGCCTACTTGTGTCGTCGGGATGGCACACAGGATGCCCAGTACAAGTTACATCCCACACCCCACGAAAAACGTGCATGGATCATGCAGGGTGGCGACTCATTGAAGGTGTTCGATACGGATTTCGGAAAAATTGGTGTATTAATCTGTTACGACGTGGAGTTTCCAGAACTGGCGCGCTTACAGTCAAATGAAGGGATGCAAATTTTATTTGTACCTTTCTGGACGGATACCAAAAATGGCTATTTACGCGTGCGCTGCTGTGCTCACGCACGGGCTATAGAGAACGAATGTTATGTGGCTATTGCTGGGAGTGTGGGCAATTTGCCGAAGGTGGATGGTGCCGATATTCAGTATGCGCAATCCGCAGTGTTCTCACCCTCTGATTTTGCTTTTCCACATGATGCGATCATGGCTGAGACGACGCCCAATACAGAGATGACCCTTATTGTAGATCTCGATCTGGAGAAATTAAAAAAATTGCAAAATGAAGGTTCTGTCCGTAATTACCTGGATCGACGTCGTGACCTGTATAAAATAGACTGGCTAGGTAAAAAATAACCAGTACTAAAAACTTGCTGTGCGTATCCAAATAATCGCTAATTAGCCGCCGTATGGATTGCGCACTGTAATTATAACTAATGCAGCGCGTGGCAATTAGAGGGGAGCGTAAAGCTGGAGTCGATATCGTTTTGATGCTACGGCTGTTGTGGGGTGCTCGGCAAAACACCCGGCAGTAACTGTTCCCCAAGGCGCATACGCTCCGCGTTGCGCATCGCTGTACTTCCGGACTCCAGAAGCGCCCGGCCATTACGAATTTCGGTATGCCCGCCGCTGATTTTTTCATTGCCTTTTTTCACTAATTTATTGCCATCTTCTATCTGTTCAATGGCATCCTCCCATTCTGAGCCGATAGCCTTCAGGCGTTTCGCCTCGCGTTTTACATTGTCGGGGTTTGAAGCGCTGCCTGCACCACGTGCCGCTTGTTGATAATCCTGCCGGCTTTGCTTAACAGCTTTGTTGCCCCTGTTTATCATGGACTCCCCTTTGCGTGCCTGGGCTCGCCCCTCTCGCAGTCGGGATTCGCCTTGTTTTATCAAAAGTTCGCCTTGTGTAACAGCCTTTTGACCATCCGCCCACATCGCATCTGGATCGCCCATTAAAGCCTCGGGGCTGAGTTCATATTTGTCGGACAGGCTGGAACAGGCGGTGGCAACCAATAAAACGAGAAATATGCTAACCATTCGAAAGTACAAATTAAAGCGTTCCATTGTGGTTTCCCAAATTATCTGATCGTGTCAGCGACAGTTTATCACTTACACAAAGGCTTAAATGCCGGTAAATTGGCGCGAAATTGCCCCAAGCTATACGCCACAGTATACCAGTGGACGGTCTTTTCGCCTGTTCAGCCACGACTAAACGATTGATCTAATCGAACCAAATCGCTAAACGTAGGGGGCACTACCAAGCGAAAATAGTATTGACATCTTCCGTGTTCAAAATGCGGTAACTGCCTTCCTTGACGGTGCCCAGTTTCAGGCTGCCGGTCTGGAATCGGTGCAGGGAGACCACGTGGTTGCCAATCGCCGCGAACATACGGCGAATCTGGTGATAGCGCCCCTCAGTGAGCACCATCGTGCCGCTGTGGTCGGTAACGGCTTGCCAGAATGCGGGCCGCAACGGTTTATCGTCGCCGCGGATACAAAATTGGCCGCTGGAGAAAAGATCGCTTTCATCGCCACGCAGTGCATCGTGAACTGTCACCTGGTAGTGCTTTGGCGCATGGGTTCGTGGGTGAATAATACGGTGCAAAAGATTTCCATCGTCGGTCAGTAACAGCTGTCCGGTACTGTCTTTATCCAGTCGCCCCACTGAGGACAGTAGTGGCCTGCGGTGGCGCCAGCGACCCGGTAGTAAATCGTAAATCAACGCTCCCGTGTCCCTGTGAGAACACACATAGCCGGCCGGTTTGTTCAGCATAATCGTGAGGGGCGCTGGAGGATCAACAAGTTCACCGTTGAAAAGCAGGGTGCCCGAGCTTACCTGTTCAGGTGTCACGGTTTGCTCTGCTTTGATTATAGTCAGGCCCTCAAGAGTAACCGCGCCAGCACGGCAGGCGCGATTAATTTCCCTGCGGCTACCGTAACCCAGATTCGAGAGCAGGCGATCGATGCGTATTGCGTTTGGTGCTTTGGACATCGTGGTGGAGTTTAGTTGCGTAAAAAACCGCGCACATACCAGCAGCTCGCTGCCACGCGCAAATTCTGTTGTTGCGCCCAGCTGAGCCCGGTTTTCACCAATGTTGCGGCGATACCCCGACCGCGCATGGTTTCCGGTACAAAAGTGTGATGAAAGTTAATAGCGTTTTTTTCGAGTAACACATATTCCAGCAACGCTTCGTTTTGACCGAGTTTAGCGATGAAACAGCGACGTTGTGAATCGTGGACGATTCTCGGGCTGTGTTCTGAGGTTACGTCCCCCATTAACGCGCCATGGCGTAAAATTCATCGTTGGGGCGCATGCTCAGCAAATTGGCCATCCTGTTGGACAGGCAAAAAAAAGCGCTGATCGCCCCGATGTCCCAGATATCTTCCATGTCGAAACCCTGTGCACGGAGTAACGCATAATCTTCATCGTTCACCAGGTTGGAATGCTGACTGACTTTCATTGCAAAATCCAGCATGGTCCGCTGACGCTGAGTGATATCGGCCTTGCGGTAATTAACAGCTACCTGATCAGCGAGGCGCGAGTTTTTGGCAACAATGCGTAAAATCGCTCCGTGCGCTACCACACAGTACAGGCAATCGTTGCCGCCGCTGACGGCGACCACAATCATTTCTTTTTCCGCCTTGCTCAGGTTGCCATTGCGCAATAGCAATGCGTCGTGCATGGCAAAAAAAGCGCGGCATTCATCGGGTCGGTGGGCGAGCGCCAGAAATACGTTGGGAATAAAGCCAACCTTGTCCTGCACTGCCAGAACACGCTCCCGTAAATCCTCGGGTAGATCCTCCACCGCGGGTATCGGAAAACGGCTGATGGGAATGGCTGTCACCGGGTAGTCTCCTGGAGGAATGATAAGGAAAGTATGGGCATGGCGCCCCAATAAAACAAGCGGCCAGCCTGCGACTCTGGTAACAGGCGGCCTGACCGATAAAAAACTCCGCCTTCTGGTGATCAGACCTGATCGTCAGATGCGGACGCCGTAGCGGACAGAGTTTCCTGCAGGGTCAGTATGAAAGAAAAAGCGATAACGTGAATCGGCGCCGCCAGGAGCAACAGTACGCCACCACCGTACATAAAACGTCCAATCGCAGGGGGCCAGGGGAAGAAGTTGGCGACGAAAAAAGACGTTGCCATAATTACCGCTGCCAACCCCACTTTTGCACCATGTTTTCGTTGCGGGAGAAATCCACGCGCCGACAAGTTTTTATCCATTCCCCGAATAAACATCGTTAGCGACAGCGCGCATAACGCGGCTACGATCGAACATATTCGCCAAAGCAGGGTCTCGGTGATCTGGATTAAATCGAAAAGCAGCGGTAATGTACTAATCACAAACGCCACCGCGCTGGTGCAGAAGGTCACCGCTGCGCGTATCGATCCGCGCGCTCCGCTGGAGCCTTGAAGCACAGCAAAAATTGCCGAGAAACCGGCCAGGGTCATTGCGCATTCCGCCAGGACGCTAAAGAATTCCATGATGTTCCTCGCTTTTAATTATTGCACTTGCGGTTGATGTTGATGACGTTGTTCGCGACGCCCCAAACCCGCGTTTATGTGGCGATGCGGGGATCATCGCAGATTCAGTGGAACATAATTTCGGGTGCACGTCAGGCGACATTGCACACAGCGTCTGACGACGGTGGAATGGTATGACGGGAGACCCGCGTGGGCAACAGAACATCCGTAGATACATCCGACGAGCTGTTTGCAGGCGCCCCCGAATCTGGCAATGCTGGCGGTGTTGGTTGGCGTGGTAGTTATGGAGCACATTAAAACGATTGCTTTATTCCTGATATTCAATATATTAACGGCACATATACGATAACTATCGCGGTTACACCGCGCTATCCGCGCCACGCCACACGTAAGATCACTTAGCTGCTCAGCACTGGTTCACTGTTAGGTTGGAGCGATAATGAATACTGTTAACCATCCCGTTCTCTATGCCGCAGTCATGCTAACCGCCGGTTTGGGCATCCCGGTCATGGCTTCCCTGAATGCCGGGTTGGGAGCCAGGCTGAATAACCCCATGCTGGCGTCGACGATTCTGTTTGTGGTTGCCATTGTTGCGGCTATAGGTGGTTTGCTGGCTGTTCAGGGTGTACCAAAAACCCTGATTTCTACAGCCATCCCCATTCATTTTTATCTGGGCGGATTATGCGTGGTGTTTTACGTGTTCGCGGTCACCTGGATCGTACCGAAATTTGGTGTCGGCAACGCAATCGCGTTTGTTTTACTCGGGCAGTTAATTTCAATGGCCACGATCGATCATTTCGGCTTGCTGGGCGCACCCCAGTTCCGGGTGTCATGGCCACGGTTCGGTGGTTTGTTGCTGATGGCGGTGGGCGTTTTTTTCGCCGTGCGCAGAGGCTGACGGGTTTTAAACTGATTCGCCGCGATGGGCTTCATGTAAAACAGCAATGATGCGGTCTTCCGCTTCAAAGCGATTCACCAGCGCTTCGCCGAGGGTGGACAGGTCGTCGGCGAGTGCAGACAGGTCGTCAGGGGTCAGGTATTTGTCGTTGAAATCCAGCGCCTGTTCGGTTGAGTCGCCAATCCGCTCGAGCAGTTTCCTGGCCTCTTCCAGCCCTTCCTTTTCGTTGAACTCGCGTCCTTCGCGCAACAGCTGTTCGTACACCTCAAAATGCCCTGCCGATACATAATCCACCAGTTGCTCGGAAAATTCCTGGACCCGTTCTCCGTGGTCGGGGTCGTCGCTGAACTCGCTGATTGCGGCCAGGTCACTATAGATAATGAGCAGGTTTTGTCGGCCGAGTAGCCATCGGTCGATCAGTTCACTGACCCCACCCCAGCGCTCCCTTGCATTGCGACAATTTTCCAACATGGTGTGCTACCCCATTTGCCACTCGCGGACGGCTAGGATAGGCAACCCGGCGTCGCGACACAAGTAGGGGCTACGGCCCAAGCCACAGTACCACTGTCGGCAGGGTCAAAGCGGTAATGGCCCCGGTCAGGCCCAGGGCGAGGCTGGCGAAGGCGCCACACAGGGGGTCTATTTCAAATGCTCGGGCGGTGCCCACACCGTGGGCGTTGATGCCAAGGGTAAATCCCACCAGGCGCGGATCCCGCAGGCCCAGGCGCGCCAGCAAAAAGGGCCCCCCAAGCGCGCCGACAACGCCGGTGAAAATGACCACGCCAGCGGTAAGCTCCCCAGTGGCGCCAATTTCCGTGGCGATGCTCAGGGCAATTGGCGTGGTGACGGATTTGGGTGCAATTGCCAGCAATGTAGTGGGTTCCGCGCCCAGTAACCAGGCCACCGAGAGCGCACACAGGGGGGCGGCGAGCAGTCCGAACAACAGGGTCAACAGCAACGGCTGGGCCATCTGGCGCATGCGATCGAACTGCTGGTGCAGGGGTATGGCCAGCGCCACGGTGCTGGGTCCCAACAACCAGTAAAACAGGCGGTTACCCGCCTGATAATCCGCGTAATCGATATCCAGAGCCCACAGGAAAAGGGCCAGTAACAGGCAGGCGCTCGACAGGGGGTGTAGTAATACCCAGCGGTGGCAGTGGCGAAATAGCCACAGGCACGGTAGATACAGGCTAACGGTGAGCACCATAAGCAGGGCGTGGCGCAGTAAATCGGCGGCCATCAGGGACGTCTCTCGCGGTCGTCTAACGGGAATGGGTTTTTGGTGGTCAGCGCCTTTAATACCAGGCCGGTCAGGGTGATGGACACAAGGGTGCCGAGAATAATGGCGCCGAGCAGGGCCGGCCATTGAGTGGCAAACCCATCGGGTAGAAAAAATATGCCGACACCGGCGGGAATAAAAAACAGTGGCAGTAAAGCAATGAGCTGGTGCGCGGTGTTCGCCAGCCACTCCGGCGCGGTGCCGGGATGCAGGCGCAGCGCGGCGAACAGCAGCAACATTCCCAGCACGGATCCGGGAACCGGAATCTGGGTGTAGCTCGCGATGCCCTCCCCCAACCACAGAAAAGCAATGAGCAGCGTCAGCCCTTTACCCGCGGCGATCAGCTTTTGCGCAACAGTTGCCACAGGCTCAACAGGGTAAGGCCAGCAAAGGCCATCAGGGTCCAGGCGGGGATGCTGAGGTTTAACAGGGTCCACTGGATCTGCGCGCAATTACCGTCCCCCTTGAGCAACATTGGCAATGCTTCGCCCAGGGAAAATACGTCGAACAGGTAATCGGCGGGCGGCCCACAGGCCGGCACCAGGTCTTCGGGCAAGCTTTGCAGCCACAGTTGGCGCAGGGCGAACCCGGCGCCAGTCAGCGCACTGATGCCCGTAGCGGCTGCGTAGCAACGCTGGCCGCCGCGACCGGGGTGATGAATAAACGCCAGCATGGCGATAACGCCGGTGGCGATAACCAGAACCCGTTGCACGATACACAGATAACAGGGCGTTAAATCCAGCACATGTTGTAGAAACAGGGCCGCGGCAATCAGGCCGGCACAGGCCACCGCGATCACTAGATTGGTATTGCGTGGCGATGGCATGGGGGGTTTCCTTGGCAAGCTTCTCTCCGGTTAATTGACAGGTGGCGACTGGTGTCGGCCCTGAGATTAAGGGATTCAGCTTGGCAGTGCCAGCGTCAACGGCCGCTCGCGCCGTGGGGGGTCAAGTTGCTGGTAGCGCGTCGCAAAACCCAGTAGTTTTTTCATGGTCGGCTGAAAAGCGGCTTCCAACGCAGTCCGGTCAGGCTGCACTGCGGCCCACGCCTGCTCCAGGGGTACCGGTTTGCGAAAGCGCCCACCTACCTGGCGCAACACGCCGGGTACCACGTCCGGTTCGGCGTATCGTTGCAGCCAACCAATTTGTGGCGCGCGAATGCTGAAGGCGTGGGCGCCATCCGGTAACCACGGCCGACAGGTTTGTAGATGTTGATAAAAATCGGCACAGTAATCGTCGAGGGGCTGCTCGTGGTAGTGATGCCAGTTGCGCGCCAACAGATGGTCAAAACAGACATCGATAACGATGCCAGCATAGCGCCGCCAGGGTGCCGGAAAATAGACAAAAAGCTCACGGATCTCCGCTAAGTTGTCCGCGTAGTTGTCGAGGCCACGGTGTAGCTGAATGCCACTTTCGACCCCTATCGGAAAGTCCCCCCGCAGCGGTCCCTTCACGAAATCCCCCAGCAGGCCACCCACCTGCATGTCTGGATCCGCACCGGAAAGCAAAATATGGGCGAGATAATTCACGTCGTGTCGAAATCGTACTGGGCGTAATAATCGGCAAGAAATTGCTCGAAGGTTAAGGTGTCCGCCGCTTCCAGTGCCCGTTGCTCGGCGTGGGACTGCGCTGCCATCGCGTCGTACTCCTCGGCAACTGCGGGGTCGAGGGGTGAATCGAGAAAATGCGCCCGATGCTGGCGCGCGTGGTCGAGGGCGGTCTGAAAGTAGGTGCGCCCGGACTCGGCCATTTGTGTGAGTATGCGGGTGGCCGGGATCAACTCGGGGCGGGTAACGCGCTCCTGCGCGTCAACTACCGCGGTGTGGTAGGCATTGCCACCGTGAGCCGAGTCGAGGAGTGCTGCAACCGGGCTGATTTCTCCCAGCAACTGCTCAGCCCGGGCGCGCAGGCCAACCTCGCCATCGCCGTCGATCAGTGTCAGCGCGGGATCCCTGCCCCGGTACACCACCGCGCGCTGGTTTTCCAGAATGTCGCGGTACTCCTGGGCAGTGGCGGGCGGGCTATCGCTCAACAGGCAGTGCAGCAGAAAGCTGTCGAGAAAATTTATCTGTGCCTGGTCGATGCCGACCGGCAACAGGGGGTTCAGGTCCAGGCAGCGTACTTCGACGTATTCGACGCCCCTGTCCCACAGAGCCCGCAGAGGTGTTTCGTTGTCCTGGGTGGTGCGCTTGGGGCGAATCGCGCTATAAAACTCATTTTCGATTTGCAGCAGGTTGGTACTGAGTTGCAGATGCCGGTTGGCGCTATCTCGCAGACCAATTTGCTCGTAGGCCGGGTAGGGCCTGGTGAGCGCGCCACGCAGATTATTAATATAACTGCGCAGATCGTTATAGCAGACGATCAGCGACGCCTGGGCATCGCTTTGGTATCCCAGATCACCCATGCGCAGCGAGGTGGCATAGGGCATATGCAGGCTGTGATCGTCTGCGCCGAACGGGATCAGGCCGTGGGGACGACCCGCGACGAAAGAGCGGCACACGGCGGGGGCGGCGCCAAACAGATACAGCAACAGCCAGAAATGCCGTTTGAAATTGCGAATCAGCGCAAAGTAGCGATCGGTTTTAAAGTCTTTTAACGAGCCGCGGTCCTGTGCGTGGTTCTGCAGC
>JBFJMM010000055.1:0-11424 GCA_041633885.1 Porticoccaceae bacterium | reverse complement strand
CTCCGTGATCCCGGTCGCTCGCATCCAGGGCCTCGGGCACTGTTTGCGCGATGGCAACGCGATGCCAGATGCTCAGCACAGCGGCCAGGGCCGCGTTATAGTCCGGCGCCAGCTCCGCAAACTGGTCCACCAACGCCAGGGTCTGCGCCCCGTCGCCGCGGGCGACCGCCTGACACATTTCGATGACAGTGGTGTGATCGATGGTGCCGAGCATGGCGCTGACTTCCAGATCGGTAATTTTGCCACCGCCGTGGGAAATCGCCTGATCAGTCAAGCTCAGGGCATCGCGCATACTGCCATCGGCGGAGCGCGCGATAGACCACAGCGCCGGTTCTTCGGCGGGAATTTTTTCCTCGCCAAGAATAAAACGCAGCTGCTTGACGATGGTCTCCGCGCTTAAATTTTTCAGATTAAATTGCAGACAACGGGACAGTATGGTGACAGGTAACTTACGCGGATCCGTGGTCGCGAACAAAAATTTAACGTGGGGGGGCGGTTCCTCCAGGGTCTTTAACAGGGCATTAAAGCTGTGGGTGGACAGCATATGCACCTCGTCGATAAGGTACACCTTGAAACGCCCGGCCGTCGGCGCGTACTGCACGTTTTCCAGTAGTTCCCGGGTGTCTTCCACCTTGGTGCGGGACGCGGCATCGACCTCAATTAAATCAATAAAACGCCCGTCAGTTATTTCTCGACAGACGCCGCATTCACCACAAGGTGTGGAACTTACGCCATTTTCGCAGTTAAGGCATTTTGCCAGAATGCGCGCCACCGACGTCTTTCCCACGCCGCGCGTACCGGTGAACAGATAAGCGTGGTGTAAGCGGTCGTGGTCGAGGGCATTGATCAAGGCTCTGAGCACATGCTCCTGACCCGCCATTTCGCCAAACTGGCGCGGGCGCCACTTGCGGGCAAGAACCTGATAACTCATGGCAATAACAAGCCTCTGATGGCTGACGGGGGCGGGGTATCGGGCAGAATTATACGGGGATCGATCCGGGTCCGGTACCCCAGCCGCTGATTACACTTCAAGGCAGAGAAACACGGCACTGTGCGGCGAGGAACCACTGCCAAACCAGGCTCGGTTCAGGGCGCACAAGCCAGACAAGGGCGGCAACCCCCGCCAGCCACATCCCGGCACATGACGTTTCTGCTACCGTTGCTCCCTTCCGGGCCTGGCGGGGTTTACAGAGCATCATTGCGAGAGAACCAACGGGGGCCACCATTGCGGCCGGGATTATCGTGTCTTTACTATGGCAATGCAAATGATAGCTGATTACTATGCCTGTTAATATTACGCCACAGAGAGTCGCAGTTATTACCCGCCCAGTACCACCATCCCCGCCCGTTGCTTTGCTTAAGCCCGCCAGCCGAGCGCAGCCGGTTGCGCCGTGTACGCCGCTAACCACCGTGCTATCTGCAATGCTGTTCGCCATTCTGGCACTGACGGCCTGTGGCGGTGGTGAAAATAACATCACCTCCGGCAATAAGACCCAGACGCTACACTGGGGGAACGGCGCCGAGCCTCAGGAACTGGACCCTCATATTGTGACGGGTATCCCCGAGCACCACATCATCGTGGCGCTGCTCGAAGGTCTGGTGCTGAAGGATCCCGTGACCCTGGAACCCATTCCAGGGGTTGCGGAGAGCTGGTCGCTCGACGCCAAAGGCACGGTATACACCTTTCAGATTCGGTCGAATGCCCGTTGGTCCAACGGCGACCCGGTCACCGCTGAAGATTTTGTGTGGTCCTGGCAGCGCGCGCTGCAACCGGAACTGGGCAATCTCTACGCCTATATGTACTACCCCATTGCCAATGCCGAGGCCTACGCTACCGGTAAACTGGACGATTTTTCCCAGGTAGGCGTCAAGGCGCTGTCCCCCCGTCGGCTCCAGGTTACGCTAACCCATCCTACGCCCTATTTCCTGCAACTGCTGGACCACTACAGCATGTTCCCCGTGCACCGCCCCACCATCGAAGCCTTCGGGGCTCCCGACGAGCGCGGCACGCGTTGGACCAGAGCTGGCAATTTTGTCGGCAACGGCGCCTTTGTGCTGACGCAGTGGGATTTGAACAAGGTGGTCGTGGTGCAAAAAAATCCCCTGTACTGGGATACCGAGCGGGTCGCGCTTAACGAAATTCGTTTCTACCCTACTGAAAACGTGTCCACGGAAGAACGCATGTTTCGCGCCGGCCAGTTGCATGTCACCGGTTCCCTGCCCACTGACAAAATCGCCGTGTATCGCGAGCAGGCCCCGCAGTTTTTACGTATCTCGCCCTATCTGGGTACTTACTATTACCGCATCAATACCCGCGTTCCCCATCTCGCCGACAAGCGCGTGCGGCGCGCCCTGGCGCTGGCCATTGATCGGCAAAGCATCGTCGACAATGTCACCAAGGGCGGGCAAATTTCAGCTTCCACGTTCACCCCTCCAGACACGCTGAACTACAGTGCCGACCCTGCGTTGGGTTACGACCCGCAGCGCGCGCGGGAACTACTGACCACGGCGGGTTACCCCGACGGCAAGGGCTTTCCCACCACAGAAATCTTATATAACACCAGCGAGGGTCACCAGAAAATCGCCGTAGCCCTGCAACAGATGTGGAAGACAGTGCTGAATATCGACGTAACCCTGAATAATCAGGACTGGAAGGTATACCTGGATAACGAGGCATCGGGTAATTTTCAAATTTCCCGGGCCGGCTGGATCGGCGATTACGTGGACCCCAATACCTTTCTGGACCTGTGGCTCACCGCGGGCGGCAACAATCGCACCGGCTGGAGTAACGCCGAGTACGACCGCTTAGTCACACAACTGGCACCCACCGCCCCCGATCGCGACACCCGCTACGATTACTTGCGCCGCGCCGAAGCGATTCTACTTGACGAGATGCCGGTCATTCCCCTGTACATCTACACCAGCGTTCATTTGGTACACGATAGCGTTAACGGCATGCCCGGCAATATTCTCGACTACGTCCTGTATAAGAATATTTCTCTGGGCGCGGACAACTGACGATGTGGCGCTTTATACGCAACCGATTATTGCAGGCGATACCCGTGCTACTGGTGGTGATAGCTGCGACTTTCTTCCTGGTGCGCCTGGCGCCAGGGGGGCCATTCAGTGCGGAAAAAGCTGTACCCGAAGCCGTATTGAAAGCCCTCGAAAGTCGCTACCACCTCGACGAACCGGTGGCTGTGCAGTTTATTCGCTATCTGGGGGATCTGGCGCGGGGAGATTTCGGCCCCTCGTTTCGTTTTCCGGGTCGCTCGGTAAACGAAATGATTGCGGCCGGACTGCCCGCCACAGCCGAACTGGCGCTGTATGCGATGTTGATCGCGATCGTACTCGGCACCTGCGCGGGGGTAACCGCAGCCCTGCGCCCCAATACCACCCAGGATTACCTGCCCATGTCCGCGGCCATGGTGGGCATTTGCATGCCGTCATTTTTGCTGGGTCCGCTGCTGATGCTGCTCTTCGGCATCTGGCTGGAATGGGTGCCGGTATCCGGATGGGGCAATATTCCCGGCGATAAAATATTGCCAGCACTGACCCTCGGCTCGGGGTACACCGCCTACATCGCCCGTCTATCCCGTGGGGGTATGCTGGAAGTGTTGTCCCAGGACTATATCCGCACCGCGCGGGCCAAAGGCTTGCCGGAATGGGTGGTGGTGCTCAAGCACGGCCTGCGCGGTGGGTTGCTTCCAGTGGTGGCCTTTATGGGGCCCGCTTTTGCGGGCCTGCTGAGCGGTTCTTTTGTGGTCGAGACATTATTTCAGATACCCGGACTCGGACGATTCTACGTCCAGGCCGCGTTTAATCGCGACTACACCATGATTATGGGCACCACGGTATTTTTCGCCACTTTGATCATCCTGTTTAATTTGCTGTCGGATATCGCCGCAGTCTGGCTTAACCCGCGGCTGCGAGATCAATACCGTGGAGGCAAAGGATGACAGTTGCCGCCACTGCGACTACCAACGACGAGCGCGGCGTGTCCCTGTGGCAGGACGCATGGCGACGTTTGCAAAAAAATCGCCTTGCACTGCTGGGTCTCGGTGTACTGCTGACCATGACCCTCGCCGCAGTATTGACCCCCTGGATCGCGCCCTACAGTTACGATGCGCAGAACCTGGCCCTCGGCGCCGCACCGCCGTCCGCGCAGCATTGGCTGGGCACCGACACCCTGGGCAGAGATCTGCTGACCCGCATACTGTACGGTAGTCGCATCTCGCTGATGGTGGGCTTCGTGGCCACCGGCGTGGCACTTAGTATCGGTATTTTGTACGGCACCATTGCCGGTTACGCCGGTGGCCGCGTCGATGCCACCATGATGCGGCTGGTGGACATTATGTACGCCCTGCCGTTTATGATTTTCATTATTCTGCTGATGGTGGTGTTCGGGCGCAATATCGTGTTGCTGTTTTTCGCCATCGGCGCGGTGGAATGGCTGACCATGGCGCGCATTGTGCGCAGCCAGGTACAAAGCTTGCGCCAGCAGGAATTTGTCGAGGCCGCGGTTTCTCTCGGACTGTCCCGTTGGTTGATCGTCCGCCGCCACCTGATTCCAAACACCCTGGGGCCGGTTATCGTTTATACCACCCTCACCATTCCCGGTGTGATTCTGCTGGAAGCCTTTCTCAGTTTTCTGGGACTGGGAATCCAGCCGCCGCAAAGTTCCTGGGGATCACTGATTTCCGCCGGCGTGGAAACCATGGAGGAATACCCCTGGCTGCTGATTTTTCCCGGGCTGGTGTTATCGATCACTCTGTTCGCGCTGAATTTCCTGGGGGATGGTCTGCGGGACGCCCTCGATCCCCGCGCCGCCAAGGACTGACAACTTGCCATGAGCCTGCTCGACGTCCAACATTTAACCGTGCGTTTTCATACCCGCAACGGCGTGCTTACCGCGGTTGACGATGTAAGTTTCGCGGTCGATCGAGGCGAGACGTTAGCTATCGTCGGCGAGTCCGGATCGGGCAAGTCGGTGGCCTGCTACAGCCTGTTGCGCCTGATACCGGAACCACCCGGCCGTATCGAAAGTGGCACCGCTCAGTTTGACGGCGTGGATTTGTTGCAATGCCCTGTACCAGCGCTGCGCCATATTCGCGGCAACGACATTGCAGTGATTTTTCAGGACCCCATGTCCTGCCTGAATCCGTTCTTGACCATTGGCGAACAGCTGATGGAACCACTTCTCTACCATCGGCAACTGGATCGCGCCCAGGCCCGGGAGCAGGCTCTCGCGCTCCTCCTGGAAGTGGGCATCAAGGATGCATCGCGCCGCTTCGAAAGTTATCCTCACGAGTTTTCTGGCGGTATGCGCCAACGGGTGATGATCGCCATGGCGCTGATCGCCGAGCCAAAATTATTAATTGCGGACGAGCCCACCACCGCCCTCGACGTGACGGTGCAGGCGCAGATACTGCATCTGATCAAGGAACTACAGCAGCGGCGCAATATCGCGGTAATCCTGATTAGTCACGACCTCGCCGTGGTGGCGGGTGTCGCCGATCGCATTGCGGTAATGCACCAGGGCAAGGTAGTTGAAACCGGCACCACCCACGCCATCTTTACGGGTGCCCAGCACCCCTATACCCGCAAGCTGCTGGCGTCGATTCGCAACGGCGCCAAGCAACATCCCGCCGTGATCACACCAACCGCCGCACCGCTGCTGGAAGTCCGAAATCTGACTACCTGCTTTCGAGACTACAGCACGCCCTTGCTGGCAACCAACCCACAACGGTTTGTTACCGCTGTCGACAATGTTTCCCTGACCGTGCAGCGCGGCGAAATTCTCGGCCTGGTGGGGGAGTCCGGTTCCGGCAAATCCACCCTTGGCCGGTCAATATTGCAATTGATTGCGGTCCACTCCGGATCCGTCACGTTCGCGGGCCACCAGCTGTGCGGACTCAGTACAAGAGCCATGCGGCCATTGCGACGGCGCATGCAGATGATTTTTCAGGACCCCTACGCCTCCCTCAACCCGCGGATGACCGTATTTGACACCCTCGCCGAACCCCTGTTATTCCACCGCCTCGCGGTGCGTAACAGCGTGGAAAAAATGGTGCATACACTGATGGACGAAGTTGGCCTGGCGCGGGCCTATGTGCGTAAATATCCCCATGAATTTTCCGGTGGGCAGCGCCAGCGTATCGCCATCGGTCGCGCCATCGCCACACGGCCGGAATTTGTGCTGGCGGACGAGCCGGTGTCGGCACTGGACGTCACTATTCAGGCGCAAATTCTCGACCTGTTGCTCGATCTCGTGGCGCGTCACAATCTGACCATGCTGTTTATCTCCCACGACCTGTCCGTGGTGCGCTACATCGCCGATCGGGTGCTGGTGATGCACCACGGCAAAATCATTGAAAGCGAACAAACCGAAACCCTGTGGGCACATCCCCAGCAGGCCTACACTCGGCAGTTACTGGCGGCGATCCCAAACTCGGACCGCGTATAGCCAACCCTCCGCCAGCGCATATTGCTACTTGATATAAGTCAAACAGTACCCCGATAGCGCTGGGCAAGAAAAAGCTGGCCGACTAAATTGGACTACGTTCAGTAAACGCGGTCTGGCCGCTCCCGATAAATCTCACAGGAGAATGACGTGAGTGCGCAAATCCCTTCGCTTGACACAACCTTTGCATGGCCGGCGAAATATAACGAAATCCCCAAGGAAGTTTTTGAAAAACCTGAGCTCTGGAAACTTGAGTTAGAACGGATTTTTTACGGGCAAGAGTGGCACCCGGTCGCACATCATTCGGAAATTCCGAATAGCGGCGACTACAAGGCCGGCTTTATCGGCGAAATGCCTATTTTCACGGTGCACGGCCAGGATGGCCAGGTCCGCGTGTTTCACAATTCCTGCGCCCATCGCGGCGCCACGCTGGTAACCGACGCCGCCGGCTGTAAGCAGGAGTTCGAGTGTCCTTACCACCGCTGGTTATTCAACCCCCAGGGTGAGCTGGTGGGCTGCCCCAACAGCAAGGAATTTTCCCCGAGTTTCAGTAAGGGCAAGTTTGGCCTGAAGTCGTTGCGCACCGAACAGTTTTGCGGGCTCTACTTTGCCACCATGAGTGACAAGACCCCACCATTAAACGACTATTTTGATCAGGGCTTTCTGGAGCCTTTGTCGCGCATCCTCGGTGGAGACGGGAAATTGCGCTTTGTGGGTTACCAGAAGGTGTACTACGACTGCAACTGGAAAGCCTACTGCGACAACGACGGCTACCACGCGCCACTGTTGCATCTGGCGTTCAAATTGCTCAACTGGCAAGGCGGCAAGGGAACCCAGCACATCACCCGCAATGGACATATGGCCTTTCAGTCGGAGTTGAAGGTTCCGGATCAGGTCAGCGCCCTTCACGACGCCTCCATTGTGAGCTTTAAGGGAACCGATACCAGCAGCGGCTCGCTGGTGCTGTCCGCCTTCCCGGTCACTATTTTTTCAAAGCACCTTGATATGTTGAATATTCGCTACGCCTACCCAAAGGGGCCGCGGGGCATAGAGGTGCACTACGCCTATTTCTGTCATCAGGATGACGATCCCGAAATGGTGCGCCACCGCATCCGCCAGTCGAGCAACTTGCTCGGCCCCAGTGGTCTGGTCAGTCTCGAAGACGCAGCGATTTTTACGCGCATCGATCTGGGCAATCGCTCCCCGGGCAATGCCATTTTCCAGAAAGGCGTCAAAAATGAATTCGAACTCAGTTTCGACGTTGGTCAGAACGATGAATCCGGGAATCTGCCCCGCTGGGAACACTACCGAAAAATCATGGGCTTCAAAAGGGCTCCTGTATGAACCATATCGACGACCGTGCCATTCGGCATATTGAACAACTCAATCGCAGTTATATGCGCGCCCTCGACCGCAAGGATATGCAGGGGTGGCTGGCAACGTTTGCCAGCAACGGCTCCTATATTTGCATTTCCGAGGAAAATGAACGGCGCGGGTTTCCCATCGCCTATATGCTCGACGATTGTTACGCCCGGTTGCAGGATCGGGTGATTCAGGTATTGGAGATACAGGACGATGCCATTGAACATTACCAACCAAGACACTTTTCCCAACTTATAAATATAGAGCCATTGCGGGACGGTCACTACCGTGTGGAAAGTAACTTTTCAGTGACCTATACGCCAGCTGACACGGGACGCTCGGCGTTACTGGCAACTGGACAGTATATTGACGAGGTGGCGGTAAACGGTACCGCTAAATTTGTGCAGCGCAAGGCCGTGATCGACACTAATGTGCTCCCCCGCTATATTGCCTACCCGGTTTAAAGCCGCGTGCGGCGCCGCTAAAACAGCGCCGATCCAGTCGCCCGGGAAGGAATGCCCAAGAGCAGAGTTTTTATGGTTATGTAAAGCTCAAGCCCATGTTGCGTCGCGACGGACACAGGGATAGCCCTCGACAGAAAAATCCGCCCAATACCATGTTTAGACTATGGCAGCCGTGGCCCGCCACTGCTCTAACCAGGTTTCCAGCTGCGCCGAGGGTAGCGGCGGACTGATCCAGTAGCCCTGGGCGATGTCGCAGCCAGCCTCCCGTAAAAAGTCGTATATTTCACTGGATTCCACGCCTTCTGCAACTACCTTCAACCCCAGACTGTGGGACAGTTCCACGGTGGAACGCACAATGATCTGGTCGCTTTGATTAGTCAACAATTCATTAATAAACAGTTTGTCCATTTTCAACTCCTGTATGGGCAGCTGTTTAAGATACGACAGAGAGGCATATCCAGTACCAAAATCATCGATGGAAAGACGGATATCCAGCGCGCGAATCTGTTTTAGTATTTCAAAGGCGCGCTCGGGGTTATCGACAATAGCGCTTTCAGTAATCTCCAGCTCCAGCCAGGCAGGATCGACCGAATATTCGGTCAGAAAATTTTTGAGATCATCCACCAGACTCATGTCCTGGAGTAAAAATGCAGACAAATTTACCGCCATGGATATGTTATATCCCTGAGCCCGCAAGCGCCGACAGCGACTCATGGCCGCTTTCAGTGTGTACAGGGTCAGTGGCTTGATCATACCTGAACGCTCGGCAACATTAATAAAATCATCGGGCGCCACGGTACCCAGCGTTGGATGCACCCACCGCACTAGCGCTTCCAGACACACCACTTCGTTGCTATTTATATCCACCTTGGGTTGATAGAAAAGGATAAATTGTTCGTCGTCCACCGCAAGGTTGAGTTGACTGCTGATCGCCAGATTACGCAGTGTATTACTGTCGAGGCTGGCATCGTAAACCACATAGTCGAGATGGTTAATTTTGGCCTGATACATGGCCACATCGGCAAACATCATCAGCTCTTCATCAGCCTGCGTATGCTCGGGCAAATGGGCGATGCCGATGGATGCCTGCACCTGAAGCGACATGGCTTCCGCTACAAACGGCTTTTTAATCAATGTCACCAGCTCATCTGCCATGGGTTCGGCCTGCCGCGTTGCATCCAACCCGGTGAGCAGCACACCAAACTCATCGCCCCCAATACGCGCGACAAAAATATCGTCGCTTTGCAGACTCTCCAGACGTTCACCTAGTTCATGTAAAATTCTGTCCCCGGCACCGTGACCCAGGGTGTCGTTAATTTCCTTGAAGCGGTCCAGGTCAACAAACAGTAATGCGGCGGGGTATTGTGATTCCACGTACTCCTGAACCACTTTTTGTAACCGATTCTTCAGGGCCGCCCGGTTAAACAATCCCGTTAGAGAGTCGTGGGTCGCCTGTAAGCTTAATTCCATCTGACGCGCCTTGCGCTCGGTGATGTCGCGCACAAACACGGTATAGAGTATTTGATCGGCAAGCGGCAAGCGGTTGACGGAAAATTCGATGGGAAATAATTCGGCGGACAAATGTCGTCCCTGATCTTCACACAAACCTTTACCGGTATAGCCTTGCGCAAACATTCCGTTATTCATCAGAATTGGAATAAGTGTGGAAATAGAGTGATTGACCGGCGACTGCCCCGTGTAGCCAAACATTTTTTTTGCTGCGGGGTTGACGGATTTTATAATGCCCCGGTCATTCAAAGTTAAAATACCATCGCCAGTATTTTCTACTACCGTGGCCATCAACGCCCCCTGGCGTATCAGACTCATGCGCTGGCGGAAAAGCCGCAACGCCTGTTCATCGATCCGCGCGAGTTGCATAAAAACAAAGCTGAGCCAGGGGAAAATCAGCAGTGGCGAGGTATCCAGCAAGAAGCCGCGAATTAATAGCTGTTGCCCCAGCAGCAACCAGCCGACAGTCACTGACACGGCAATCGCCAGACCAGTGCGCCAGGAAATTTTCATTAACAGGAACATAATGCACAGCTGCATCAACGCGACAAGTAATACAACAACCGGCTTGTCAATATTCTTTAATTTTCCGGCGATCAACGTTTGATAAGCTAACGCCTGGACCACGGGTCCGGGCAGGGACTGGTAAACGGGCACCGGAATTTGATCGCTCAACTCAAGGGCCGTGGCACCGACAATGACGTGTTTATCGGCAAATAAATCGCTCGGGTAATTTCCTGAATATACATCCGCGTAGGAAATATGGCGAAATGACCCGGGATCAATACTGAAATCTATCAACAGCGTGTCGGCGTCGTAAATATCACCGCCGTGAAACAAGGCCGGGGCAGTGTACAGATCGACATCGGCAAAGCGGCTAAACAGATTTATGCGCCGCACCAGGCCGTCCGGATCGGGTTTCAGATTAACCGAAACGGGCGTGACTCGATCGGCAAACAGGGGGAGTGGCTGAATGAGGGATAATTTGCGATTGGCCTGACTGCTGGTGTACTGCAAAAAAGTCGGCAGCATGATCTGCCCGCGGCCAAATGCCCCTAGAGCGCGGGCAAATTCGGCGTCTTCGCCCGCCTCACTGGGGGCGCTAAAGTCCACATCAAAAAATATTTTATTGGCACCTGATTCGTGCAATCGCTCGAGTACCCGAGCGTGATAACTGCGGGGCCAAGGCCACAGTTTCAGCTGTTTGATGCTGTAGGAATCAATTTCCACCAGCACCACGTCGGCGTCCACAGCGTGTCGGGTTAATTTGAAATTGAGCGCCGCAATTGAATTGTCGAGATTGTGTAACACGCCTGATAAATACAGAACCAGCGTTACCGCAAAACCCGATAGCGCCACCATCCAATTTTTGGTAACCACGGTTTTTTGACTCGATCTGTCACCCAAGCGTCACTCCACGGCGCACTGCCAAACAGCTACTTGTTTTGGCCCGGAGCACATCCGGAATTACCGGGACCTGAACTATCGCAGCCTGCAGGGGGTGGCTCAACGGGGGGATCCTCTATGATTGGCGGATCCTCTATGATTGGCGGATCCTCAATGATCACTGGATCGTCAATCGGAGGCGGAATAATTACCACCTCCTCTGGAATTAATTCCGGTGCG